>NZ_JBFUAZ010000457.1:0-3534 GCF_056406035.1 Polaromonas sp. P1_E1_2
ACAGAAGGGCTAATCGGGAGCGGGGACTGAAGACAAGTACCAACTCCAATACCAATACTAATACCGACAAGGACACGCCATGGCGTGTCCTTGTTTCTTCCGGTATTCAGGGCCCTGTCTTCGGCTGTTTGGTATTCCTGCCTCCACCCCCTTGTGTATGCGCCGAGGAGCGCAGGGTCAGGCGGATCAGGGCAAAAACTTGTTTGAGCGCAGCGAGTTGTTTTTGACCCCGGCTGGACCGAGCACCGCAGGTTGCCCGTAGCGAAGCGGAGGGACGCAGGAACCAGGGTCGCCTTTTCTTTGCTTACTTTCTTTTGGCGAAGCAAAAGAAAGTGAGTTGCATGCCGGGCAACCCCCGGCCAGCAGCACTCAGCAAAGAGCGCGCCCATCAAATAAACAGAAGCTCAACTCTTCACCCGATTCACCAAAAACACCCCAAAAATCGCCAAAGCCCCACCCGCCAGCAAACTGACGCTCAAGGGTTCCCCCAGAATCAGCCAACCCAGCAGCACGCCAAACACCGGCACCAGGTTGTTGAACACCACGGTGCGTGCCGCGCCCAGCTGGCGTATGCCTTCGTAGTACCAGACAAAAGCCACCGCGGTGCCGAGCACGCCTAGAAACGCCAGGCCGGCCCACACCTCAGGGGTGAATGATCCGGCATGTACGCTGGTGATGTCGCGCAGGGCCAGCAGGCCCAGGAACAGCGTGCCCCAGATGGCGGCCCAGAGCGTGGCCAGCACCGGCGACAGGCCCTGCAGCAGCTTGCGTCCCAGCAGCGTGTACACCGCCCAGGCGCACACCGCGCCGAACATCGACAGCTCACCCTTGCCGAGCGACTGCGCGATTTGCGAAAGATCTCCGCGCGTGACAACGATCCATACGCCCAGCAAGGCCAGGGCTACGCCCAGCCAGCGCACTGGCGAAAGCCGGTCGCCCAGGAATGCGGCGGCCAGCAGCAGTGTGACCACCGGGTTCAGGGCAATGATGAGTGAGGTGCGGCCTGCCGGCAGCACGGAAAGCGCCGAGAAGAACAACAGGTTGTAAATAAAGATACCGGTGGCGCCCAGCGCCATCGTGCCCAGCAGCTGGCGGCGCGACAGTGTCGTGAGTGCGCGCAGGCCTTCGGTGAAATGCAGCGCCACCAGCAGCGCCAGCGTAGCAAACACAAAGCGTATGAAACCCGCCGTGGCGGGCGGCAGGTGGGCGGAGATGACGCGCCCGGCAATGAAGGTGCCGCCCCAGAGAAAGGGCACGCAGGTCAGGCGCAGGTACAGGCCCAGAAGGCTTTTACCCGCCGGGGGAGCCGTGGCGGCGATGCCGGACAGGGGGGCTGCGGTGGATGATGTGGCTGTAGCGGTCATGCGGTTTTTGTTGGGAAAAAGGCTGGCATCGGTTAGATTGATGCATGAGATTAACTGCTAAATGACTCACTATCAAATGAGTGTTTACTCATTCTTGCCCGCGTACCCCCTTAACGCTTGTTGAACCGACCATGACACTCGCCCAACTTGAAGTCCTGATCACTCTCGATGAATGCCGCAGCTTTTCACGCGCGGCCATGCGCCTGGGCACGACGCAGTCGGCCGTCAGCCATGCGTTGCGCGCGCTTGAAACGCAGTTCGGCGTGAAGCTTGCGCAGCGTGACGCGTCCGGCGTGGCCATGACGGATGCCGGCGAGCGGCTGTTGCTGCGGGCCCGCGAAATGACCGCCCTGGCCGCCACCATGACGCAGGAGCTCGGCGACGCCCGCGAGCTGAAAACCGGTACGCTGCGCATCGGTTCATTTGGGCCCACGTCCACCGTCAACCTTTTGCCACCACTGCTGGCTGCCTTTAAAAAGCGCCACCCAGGCGCGCAGGTGCGCATTGAAGAGGAAAGCGACGAAGTGGTGGACGACTGGCTGCTGCAAAAACGGGTGGAGCTGGGTTTTGTCGTCGTGCCTGACGAGCGCTTTGAAGTGCTGCCGCTGGTGCAGGACGAGTTTGTCGCCATCCTGCCGGTCAAACACCCACTGGCCAAACACAAGGCCGTGCCGGTTACCGCCCTTACGGGGCTGGACTTTGTGCTGACAGAGGCCGGCTGYGGGCCGGTCATCGTGCCCATCCTGCAAAAAAACATCGCGTTGCCCAAGGTCCTGTACCACTTCACGCAGATCATTTCCATCCTGCAATTTGTGCAGCAGGGCCTGGCGGTATCGGTAGCTGCCCGCCTCGCGCTGCCCGATGCACCCAGGGGCGTGGTGTACCGGCCCCTGTCACCGCCGCAGCCGCGCACGGTCGGTCTGGCCTGCCTGGATGTGGCCAAACTCTCGCCGCTGGCACGTGCTTTCTGGAACACCGCCCGTGAAGGTGCCAAAGCACGTTGAGTCGGGTTGCTACTTATTTGATAGCTGCTTGCGCCAGTTCTGATTGGGTTTCAGCCGGTTTCTTTCTAAATCAATGAGGGCTGCAGACGGGCTTTTCTGCTGGCTTGCCCGGCACCGTGCCGCCGGTGCTCACGAGTGTGCCCATCAAGTACCATCAGCCCATTCCGCAGGCTGGCGTGCAACATCGCAGCACGGAAAACAACAGGGAGGCCGGGGTCATGATTATCTGGAGCATTGTTTGGGGTGCCGTGCTGGGCTGGTTCTGGCCGGGCTATGGCGATTTCGGAGTCTTTCTGGGGGGCTTCCTCGGTTTGTTCGCCGGCCTTTCCTTGCGCTGGGCCGTGCGCGCCGAAGTCGAGGCCGCACACAGAAAGCATGCGCAGCAGGTCAAAGCGGCGACTGCATCGGCACCGCAACCATCTGCCATGCCGCGTGGCAGCATTCAGGTTGTGGAAGACGACGGCGGATTCAGGGAATTTGAAAACACCGCTCCTTCGCCCGTTGCCCCGCTTCCTGCACGCGCACCTGCTGCGCCGCAAACCATGGCGCCTGTGGCTGCCAGCACGCTCAGCGCGGTTAGCAACGAAGAGGCATCCCTGCAAGAAGACCTGGCCCCGAATGGCTTGCCGCGCGCTCRGGCCGCGCCCGCCGTGCGGCCGGCTTACAAGCCGGCCGAGCCCAATGCCATCGAGCTGGCCCTGATTGCCGGCAAAAACTGGTTCCTGGGCGGCAACACCATCGTCCGGGTCGGGCTGGTTATTTTGTTCATCGGCCTGTCATTCCTGGCACGCTACGCGGCATCGGCCGGGCTCTTTCCGGTGGAATTCCGCCTGGCGGCCATCGCCGCCGCGGCGATCGCGCTGCTGGCCGTGGGCTTTCGCAAGCGCACGGAAAAGCCCGGCTTTGCACTCGCTCTGCAGGGCGCCGGCGTGGCGGTGATGTACCTCACGGTGTTTGCGGCCTTCCGCATGTACGGCCTGCTTGAACCGCTACCGGCCTTTGGTTTGATGATTGTGGTGTGCGCGCTGAGCTGTGCGCTGGCACTGCTGCAAAACTCGCGCGCGCTGGCGGTCGCCGCATTCGCCGGCGGTTTTGCCGTGCCGATTCTGCTGTCGACAGGGCAGGGCAGCCATGTGGGTCTCTTCAGCTACTACTCAGTGCTGAAC
>NZ_JBFUAZ010000458.1:0-3534 GCF_056406035.1 Polaromonas sp. P1_E1_2
GCGTGGGAACCATGCCGGGCGCGTTCAGCACGATAGCGTCGTCGTGGGTGTGCACGTCGACGAAGCCGGGCGCAATCACCAGGCCGCTGCAGTCGTACACCTGGACATCGGACAGAGACAGGCCGTCCGGCAGGCTGCGACGCAAGTCCGGGCCCATGGCCACGATCCGGTCGCCCGCCAGCAGAAGGTCACCTGATCGGCCAGTCGCGCTGGTACCRTCCACCAGCAGGCCGTTTTCCAGCAAGGTGGCGCGCGTCATCGTACTTTCCCCATGGTGAGCTTGGCGCCTTCGTCCCAGTCCAGCCGGGGGTGGTGGTGCATGTCCACGCCGCGTGTTTCCAGCGTGTGCTGGATGTTGGCCAGCCGGTTCACGGCCTTGTCGCCCAGGCGCTGCGCCACCAGCACGGTGAGGATTTCGATCACCGTCAGGTGCGCCAGGTAGGCCTCGGGGCCCACCGGCATTACCGGGTCGGGCGCCACTTCCACGCCCAGCACGATGTCGGCCAGCGCCGCCAGCTGCGAGCCGGGCTGGGTGAGCGCGATGATGGTGGCGCCCTGCGAGCGCGCCACGTCCACCGCCTCCAGCAACGAGGGCATGCCGCCGACATGCGTGATGGCCATCACCACGCCACGCGGGCCGATGGTAGCGGCCGAGATCAGCTGCAGGTGCGGGTCCAGGTAGCTGTTGGAAGCCACGCCCATGCGGTACAGCCGCGCCTGCAAGTCGGAGGCCATGAAGTTGGAGGTGACGCCGACGCCATAGCAGTCCACCCGGGCRCCGTCGACGATGGCGTCGGCCGCCGCCTGCACCGCTTCCACATTGAGCTGGGCCTGCACGCTGTTGATCACCGTGGTGGCGCCGCGCGTCACCTTGGCGATGACCTGCCGGGTGTCGTCATCGATGCGCACGCGCCGGTTCAGCGGCGAGCCGCCCACCGCCAGCTCTTGCGCCAGCGCCAGCTTGAACTCGCGCAGCCCGGGGTAGCCCAGGTCACGGCAGGTGCGCATGATGGTGGGGACCGAGCTGTTGGCGCGCTGTGCCAGGGTCTCGAAGGTTTCGTCCAGCACGCGCTGCGGGTCTTCCAGGATCAGGGCCAGCACAGTGCGCCGTGCGGCGGGCGCGCGGTCCATGATCTCGGCAATTTTTTCAAGGACGCGTGGAGTCATTTAAAAGCAGGTGACGATGGCGTCACACACGTTGTTTTGTTCGTCCACCACCGGCATCCAGCGCCATTTGTCGAAGGTGGTGCAGGGGTGGGAGATGCCCAGCGCAACCAGGTCGCCCACGCGCAGGGCCTGGTGTTCGGGGCCACTGCCGCGCAGGTAGGCATGCTGGTCGTTCAGGCCGGCGATCTTCCAGTCTGCAGGCGCCGGTGTCATGGTGGCCTCGCCCGCTCTGCACACACCCAGGGGCACGGGAAGCTCCAGGTCGTAGGAGATGTCGCGCTTGCCCACCGCGAGAATGGCCAGGCCCGGTTCAGGGCAGGATTGCACCGCCGCCCACACCTCCATCGCCGCGTGCAAGCCATGGCCGCAGCCCATGCGCGCAGCTACCGTATTCATGAAGCGGTGGTACGTGCCATGGTCGTGCGTCACATAGCAGCCCGAACGCAGCAGGCCCTGCACAGGCTGCGACAGTTTCATCTTCAGGTGTTCGGCTACCAGATCGAAGATGGCGGAGCCACCGGCCGTGAGCAGGATTTCATTCGTTTCGAACAACTGTTGTTCGTCGCAGGCTTTGGCGATGTCGCGCACACGCTGCATCAGCGCATTGGCGTAGGCCGTGTCGGCGTCTGACTGGCCGGTGGCGCCCAGGCCTTCGTAGCATTCGATGCCGACCAGCCGCGTGGCCTTGCCGCTGCGCAGGCGCTGAGCCAGGGCCAACGCCTGCTCGTGGCTGCGGCAGCCGGTGCGGCCGCCGTCCACACCGATCTCCAGCAGCACGTCGAAAGGCTCAGCGTGTGCATTCACCRCATGCCAGGCTTCAATGAGCTCCGCCTGCGCCAGTGAGTCCACCAGAAAAGCCACCCTCAGCCCGGCATGGGCACGCTTGAGGTCGGCTATGCCCTGCAGGTCCACCGACTGGAACACCTGGTTGGCGATCAAGCAGCGTTTCGCACCGGCCGTCACGCCTGCGCGCAGCTGCGTCACGGTGGCGAAGGTCAAGCCCCAGGCGCCGGCATCGAGCTGACGCCGGAACAGCTGCGGCGACATGGTGGTTTTGCCGTGCGGCGCCAGGCCCACGCCGTGGCTGCCGGCAAAACCCTGCATCCATTGCAGGTTGCCGGCCAGAGCGTCGCGGCGGATCACGGCCAGCGGCAACGGCAGGTCGCCGCGCAGCACGTTCCAGCCCTGGGTGCCAACGGCCGAGCGGCGCAGCGGCGGGCTATGGTGCGGAAAGCCCTTCCAGGAGGCGTCGAGCAGGGGGTCGAGAATATCTTGCAGTGTCATGGTGTCGTCAATGATTCGATGTCGTCTCGGATGCAGGCTTTGAGGCGGCCGCCGCCCATGTCGCGCGGCTCCGGCCGTGTCTCGGCACAGGCGTCAATGGCATGCGGGCAGCGTGTGCGAAACACGCAGCCCGAAGGCGGATTGACCGGGCTGGGCATGTCGCCTTTCAAGGGCACATGCACCATCCTGATGGTCGGGTCCGGTTTGGGCGAAGCGGCCAGCAGGGCCTGCGTGTAGGGATGCAGCGGCCGCGCGAACAGCTGCGCCGTCGGCGCCACTTCCATCACCCGGCCCAGGTACAGCACAACCACCCGGTCGCACAGGTATTCCACCACATCCAGGTCATGCGAGATGAACAGCATGGTCAGCTTCAGGCTATCGCGCAGGTCGCACAGCAGGTTGACCACCTGCGCCTGGATGGAAACGTCCAGTGCCGAGAGCGGCTCATCGGCCACGATGAATTCAGGCTGCACCGAGAGGGCCCGCGCCACGCCGATGCGCTGCCGCTGGCCGCCGGAAAACTCGTGCGGGTAACGCGCCGCGTGTTCAGGCGGCAGCCCCACTAACTGCAACAGCTCGGCGATGCGCTGTGCGGTGGCCTCCTTGCCTTTGGCCAGGCCATGCACCTGCAATGCCTCGCCCAGGATGTCGCGTACCCGCATCTTGGGGTTCAGGCTGGCGTATGGGTCCTGGAAGATCATCTGCAGCTTGCTGCGCAGCGCGCGCATGCGGCTGCCCGAGGCCGCGCCGAGGTCTTCGCCGCGGTAGCTCACCGTGCCGCCGGTGCTGTCGACCAGGCGCAGCAGGGCGCGGCCGATGGTGCTCTTGCCCGAGCCCGATTCGCCCACCAGGCCCAGTGTCTCGCCGGGATGGATCACGAAGGACACATCGTCCACGGCGCGCACTGGCCGCACAGAGGAACCGAAGAATTTCTGCAGGTTGCGCACCTCGATCAAGGGCGCAGCGGCTGGGGTCTGTGCGCTCATGCGGCCTCCGGCACCAGGATGCAGCGGGCGCTGCCGCCGGCTTCGTCGTTGCGCAGCGCCGGCATGGCGTCGCGGCAGGCCGCGATGGCCTTGTCAC
>NZ_JBFUAZ010000459.1:0-3533 GCF_056406035.1 Polaromonas sp. P1_E1_2
GCCTCAAGCTGCTCCAGAGGGCCGGCATTACTCCCGCCGTCATCACCGGGCGCGATAGCCACGTGCTGCGCGCACGTTTGCAGGCACTCGGCATCACCCATGCCCATTTCGGTACGGAGGACAAACGCCCGGCCGCCGAGCTCACGCTGCAGGCCCTGGGGCTGGACTGGAGCGCTGCCGCAGCCATGGGTGACGACTGGCCCGACCTGCCCGTGCTCTCCCGTGTGGCATTGAGCTGCGCGCCGATCAATGCGCACGCGGAGGTTCGCGCGATGGTCCACCACGTGACACAAGCACCTGGTGGCCATGGCGCCGCACGCGAGTTCTGTGATGTGCTGCTGGTTGCCAGCGGACGTTATACCGGGCTGCTTCAGGAGTACAGCCAGTGAGCACTGCGGTGAAAAGCGGCGGCGCCTTGCTGCACCTGAAAAACGTGTGGCGACGCTTTCTGCGCGTGTGGGACAGCATGGCCATTTACATGCCGCTGGTGATGATGGGAGTGCTGGCGCTGGGTACCTACTGGCTTGTGCGCAACACCCCGATCTTCAGCACGCCGGAAGTGGCCAGGGAGGCGAGCCACGATGTGGACTATTTCATGCGCAAGTTCACCGTCAAGACGTTTGACGACGGGGGCCAGCTCAAGAGCGAAATTTATGGGACAGAGGCCCGGCATTTCGCCGACACCGACATCCTGGAAATTGACCAGGTGCGCATCCGCAGCATTAATGTGGAAAAGCGCATCACGACGGCTACCGCCAACCGGGCCTACACCAACGGTGATGGATCGGAAGTGCAGTTGACGGGCAATGCGGTGGTGGTCAGGGAGGCGAGCCAGGATGCGAATGGGAAGGAAACGCCGCGCATGGAATTTCGCGGTGAGTTTCTTCATGCCTTCCTGAATGACGAGCGCGTGAAGTCGCACAAACCGGTGCTGCTGATTCGCGGCACCGACCAGTTCACCGGTGACACCTTTGCCTATGACAACCTCGACCAGGTGGCTGACCTCAAAGGACGTGTCCGCGGCATTCTCGTCCCGCGTTCTGCGGCCAGCGCTGCAGGTGCTGGTAGCTTGCCCACTCTCACGCCTGCACCACCCGTCAATCCGGCAAGCAGCGCGCCGGCGGGCCGCTAGCACGGCACTCTCTAATCAACGACTGCCCACCATGTCCAGACTCGTATTCATCACCGGTGCTTCCAGCGGTATCGGGCAGGCATTGGCACTGCGTTTTTATTCTGCAGGCTATCGGCTGGCGCTGGCTGCCCGCAGAACCGCCGAGGTCCAGGCCTGGGCGGAGACCCACGCCATCAGTGCGAGCCGCTACCAGGTCTACGGCGCAGACGTATCCGACATCGACAGCATTGTGTCCGCCGGCGAGGCTTGCATCGCGGCGCAGGGCGTGCCCGATGTGGTGATTGCCAATGCCGGTATCAGCATCGGCATGGACTCCGCGGTGCGTGCTGACCTTGAGGTCATGGCCCGGACTTTTGCGACCAACAATATCGGTGTCGCAGCCACCTTTCATCCGTTCATCGCCGGCATGGTTTCGCGAGGCACAGGAACACTGGTTGGTATTGGCAGCGTGGCCGGCATACGGGGCCTTCCCGGCCATGGCGCCTATTGCGCGAGCAAGGCTGCAGTCATCGCCTATTGCGAAAGCCTGCGCGGGGAACTGCGCCCCAGTGGCGTGAAGGTGGTGACGATTTGCCCAGGTTACATCGACACGCCGCTGACCCGCGAAAACCGCTATGCCATGCCGTTTCTGATGAAGGCCGAGGTATTTGCCGAAAAAGCGTTTGCCACCATCCAGGCGGGGTGCAGCTACCGGGTGATCCCCTGGCAAATGGGTGTGGTGGCCAAGCTGTTGCGCCTGCTGCCCAATGCGGTGTTCGACAAGGCTTTGTCTGGCCGCGCACGCAAGCATCGCCAGGGCGAGGGCTGAGAGCCGGGCGCTTTTGCGCGCTGCGCTATCAAAACGGGAGCTGCTCGCGCCCGTGAGTTGGGCGCTACAAAGCAAAAAGGCTTCAAAACCGAAGTCTTGAAGCCTTTTAAGCGCTCTTCAACCAGAGGCTGAAGAGGGGGTTCTGCAGGGCTTAGTAGCCGCCGCGTCCACCGCCGCCGCCACCACCGGAACGGCCACCGCCGCTGCCGCCGCCGCCGTAGGGGCTGCGGAAACCGCCGTCGCCACCGCCGCCGCCGGAGCGACCACCGCCGCCACCGCCGTAGCCACCACCGCCGGAACGGTCGCCGCCGCCACCACCGTAGCCGCCACCACCGCCGCCGCCGAAGCCGCCGCTACGTGGAGGACGTGCCTCCATGGGACGTGCTTCGTTCACGACAACGCTACGGCCGCCCAGAGGCTGGCCGTTCATGCCGTTGATAGCTGCCTGGGCTTCTGCATCGCTGCCCATTTCGACAAAGCCAAAGCCTTTGGAGCGACCGGTGTCGCGTTCCATCATGACTTTAGCGCTGGTGACAGCGCCAAATTGGCCAAAAGATTGTTGCAGGTCTTCGTCGCGGACCGAGTACGGCAGGTTGCCGACGTAAAGTTTGTTGCCCATGAAGGGACTCCTCTAAAACACAAAAACAAAAGCGATGGGGTCCCGAAAGCACAACAAATCTTGATACGTACCGCTGTAGCGCGCGAAACTGACCGATCACCTAACGTGTGCGAATAGTGATACTCGCACCGGCATATTATGCGTCAGTTATCAAAAAGACAACCAGCTGGCGTTACCGCCTGGGCCTCGCAAGCCCGCATAAACAGGGGCTTCCCGGGCTTGTTTACGATTTTTGTATCGACTTGCCCGCTGACTTGAAGGCCGCGCAGGGTAACCTAAAGCACTTCTATTGAAGATGACGCAACAAAAAGCCCGGGATGAGGTTTTCACCCCAGCTACGCGGGTGTTTAACAATAAAGCGTTATTAGTAGCCCGAATTTACGGCTCTGCTTAATAAGTTAGCGCCTACTGTTTATGGATTTACCAATGAATAGAGGCTACCGGCGCGAAGAAATCAGAGTCGTAAGTTCTCTCCGGACAGCCCTGATGCTGGAAGCGAGGATGTGTCCGTTAAAAGCCATAAGCAGGACAGTTGACGCGCGCGCGGAAGGAAAATAGTTACAAAAAATTGCAATGATTCAATCCGAATCAATATTTATTCGATGAGATGGCGACCGCCTTCGCCCGTTCGGCGGCGCGTTATTTGGGACGAATATCGGGCGGCAATTCGGTGGAGCCAGCCTCGGCAAGATCCGAATAGTTGCGCCACTGCTTCATCGCGGCGCGCATGGTCAGAATCTGGTTCTCAAACTTCGGGCAGGCATCGCAGGCCAGAAGATGCAGCTTGAGCGCAATGTGGTCGGGCAAACGGAGTGCGCGGTCTTCCCGCGCGATCAGCAATGCCGCAGCCTCGCGGCAGGTGCGTCTTAACAGGGTCAGGTTGGGTTTCATGTTAAGGGCCGGCCGTATCAGGTGCTGTTTTGCCAAACCAGTGGATATTCAGACACTCCTGCAGGCGCAGGCGGGCCCGATGC
>NZ_JBFUAZ010000460.1:0-3516 GCF_056406035.1 Polaromonas sp. P1_E1_2
GGTATGCGCCCGGCATCACCCACAACACCGAACATGTCCTCAGCCTGTGTTTGCCCCAGGCCTGCGATGTAAAGCTCAGCCCCAGGGAGCACACCGCCTGGCAATGGCTGCCGCACTACGCCGCTGCCGACCTGTGTTTTTCCCCTTCGAATGCGGAAGCGGTGCTCCTCCTGCCGAAATTCATGGCTTGAGCCGCGCAGCGCGCAGGCGCAACACTTTGTGAGTTTGGCGTCTCACTGGATTGGCAAACACCGGCCAGTCGGTTCAAATGGAATGGACCTTCCCGTCAACTCTCCATACTTCCAGGAAAAAAAGCCGCTGGCCATGTTTCCACTCCACAAGTCCGGTGCGTTGCAGTTGCTCCAGGGCGGCCGGGATTTTTTCCCCGCACTCGTCAAGGCCCTGGACGCGGCGCAGACCTGGATTCAGCTGGAAACCTATATTTTTGATTTCAACGGCGCCGGCGCGGATGTCGCTGAAGCCCTGGTTCGCGCGGCCCTGCGCGGCGTCACAGTGCAGGTGCTGGTCGACGGCATAGGCACCGGTCCTCTTCCTGCCGAGTGGCGCGAAAAATTCGCGGCGTCGAAAGTCGACTGGTGCGTGTACTCGCCCTTGGGGAMGGGCCTGAGCCGTCTGGGCCTGCTGCTGCCCGAGCGCTGGCGCCGGCTGCACCGCAAGCTCTGCGTGGTGGACCAGCACACGGTGTTTTGCGGCGGCATCAATGTGCTCGATGATTTCTACGATCCCAACCACGGGGAGCTCCAGACTCCGCGCGTCGATTTCGCCGTGGCTGCCACCGGCCCGCTGGCGGAGGAGGCCGCCGATGCCATGGCGCTGCTGTGGTGGCGTGTGCAGGCCGGTTACAGCGCGCGGCAGCGCCACATGGCTGCCGCATGGGAAAAGTTCAGGGCGGCGGGGTACGGCGGGCGCACTGGCACCACATCGCTCGTGGTGGGTAACGGGTCTGGCGTTGCCGGCCCCAAGGCGGCGCTGATCCTGCGCGACAACTTGCGTAACCGTAGCAGCATCGAGCGCGCCTATCGCAGGGCCATTGGCAAGGCACACCGGGAAATCATCATTGCCAACGCCTATTTTCTGCCGGGCGGCAAGCTGCGGCGCGCCCTCATCGGGGCGGCCAGGCGCGGTGTGCGTGTCACCTTGCTGCTGCAGGGGCGCTACGAGTACTTCATGCAATACCATGCGGCCCGGCCCTTCTATGGCGCCTTGCTGGAGGCCGGCGTGGAAATCCATGAATACGAGGCCGGTTTCCTGCACGCCAAGGTGGCTGTGGTGGACGGGCATTGGGCCACCGTGGGCTCCTCCAACCTGGATCCCCTGAGCCTGCTGCTGGCCCGCGAGGCCAATGTGGTGGTTGAGGACAAGGCCTTTGCCGAAAGCCTGGCGGGTATTGTGCGCGAGGCCATGGTGAAACAGGGGCGGCGCATGGAGCCGGCCGACCACAGCCATCGCCCCTTTGGCCTGCGGCTGCGAGGCTGGATAGCCTATGCCCTGGTGCGGCTGGCGCTGCTGGTGGCAGGCCAGCGCTATTGAGGCGTCCTGCGCCAGCCCGGCCTTCATGTCGTTAGCTATTAATTTGATAGCTGCTTGCGCTCATGAGGAAAGGGCTGGAGGCCAAAAACCTTATCAAATTCCGGACAAGACGGTTTAAGGGCGGACTGGTAATATCTGGCATGCTTATGAAATCCGATACGCCCCCCCAGGACGCGACCGACGAGGGCACACCCGTCTCCGTCAAGATCCGCGAACGCCTGGCCCAGGCTCGCAAGCGCTTTCACGCCAACGACAACATCGCCAAGTTCATTGAACCGGGCGAGCTGGAAAAGCTGCTCGATGAAGTGACCGGCAAGATGCAGGGCGTGCTTGACAGCCTGGTGATCGACACTGACGGCGATCACAACACCAACAACACCGCGCGCCGCGTGGCCAAGATGTACCTCAACGAGGTGTTCAAGGGCCGCTATGTAGCGCCTCCCACCATCACCGAATTCCCTAACGCCGAGCACCTCAACGAGCTGATGATCGTCGGGCCGATCACGGTTCGCAGCGCCTGCTCCCACCATTTCTGCCCCGTCATCGGCAAGATATGGATCGGCGTGCTGCCCAATGAGCACACCAATGTGATCGGCCTCTCAAAGTACGCGCGCCTGGCCGAATGGGTCATGGGCCGCCCGCAGATCCAGGAAGAGGCGGTGGTGCAACTGGCCGACCTCATCATGGAAAAAACCCAGCCCGACGGCCTGGCCATCGTGATGGAGGCCAGCCACTACTGCATGGCCTGGCGCGGCGTCAAAGACATGGACAGCAAGATGATCAATTCGGTGATGCGCGGCGTCTTCCTGAAAGATTCGACATTGCGCCGCGAGTTCCTCGCATTGATCCCGCAGAAAGGCTAACCATGTTGGTACGTTTACTTTACGCAAGCCGCGCGGTCGACACGAGCCCCGAGGCCATCGAAGGCATCCTCTCGCAATCGCGCCAGCACAACCCCTCGTCAGGCATCACCGGCATCCTCTGCTACGGCGGTGGCATCTTCCTGCAGGCCATCGAAGGCGGCCGCATGGCGGTCAGCGAACTGTTCGGCCACATCCAGCAGGACGCCCGCCACAAGGATGTGATCCTCCTGCACTTCGAGGAAATTTCCGAGCGCCGTTTTGGCGGCTGGACCATGGGCCAGGTCAACCTGTCCAAGCTCAACCATTCCATCCTGCTTAAATACTCCGAAAAAGCCGAGCTGGATCCTTACTCGGTGTCGGGCAAGGTGTCGTTCGCGCTGCTCGAAGACCTGATGGCCACCGCCTCCATCTGCGGCAGGGTTTGAGGCCTGCGTACCGCCAGGCCTGACGCGTGTCTTTAGGCGCCTTGGCCCTCGTACTCCTCGCCGGACTGATTCACGCCAGCTGGAACATCGCCGCCAAGAAGGCGGGCGGTGATGCCCGCTTTGCCGCTTTTACCGGCCTGGTGCTGCTGGTGGCGTGGGCGCCGCTGGGCATCTGGTTCGGCATTGCCGAGCTGCCGCGCTGGGGTTGGGCGCAATGGCTGCTGCTGTGTGCCAGCGCCGTGCTGCACACCGTCTATTACATCGTCCTGTTGCGTGGCTACCGCAAGGCGGACCTCACCGTGGTCTATCCGCTGGCGCGGGGCTCGGGGCCGCTGCTGTCGTCGCTGGCCGCCATCTTGCTGCTGGGCGAGCAGATTTCCGCGCTCGGTGTTGCCGGTATCGCGGGTGTCGTGGGCGGCGTGTTTCTGGTCGCCGGTGGGCCGGGCCTATGGCGCGCCTCGCACGACCCGGCGCAGCGCCAGCGGGTGCGCAAGGGCATGGTCTATGGCTTGCTGAGCGGCGCCTTTATCGCCAGCTATACCGTCGTCGATGGCTATGCGGTCAAGATCCTGCTGATGTCGCCGATCCTGGTGGATTACATGGGCTGCCTGCTGCGCATGGTGGTGCTGGCACCCGCCTTGCTGCGCGACCCCGCTGCGGCCAGGGTGTTGTGGAAG
>NZ_JBFUAZ010000461.1:0-3505 GCF_056406035.1 Polaromonas sp. P1_E1_2
GGGTCTGATCCCCGGCGTGACGCGCGACGCCGGCGGCCGACGCGTCTATGGCGATCTGCACATCAGCTGGCTGGACCTGATGGACCGGCTGCGGCGCACCGGCATGTCGATTGCCGAAATGCGGGAGTACACCGCGCTGGTCAAGCAGGGCAGCAGCACGCTCAGGCAGCGGCAGGCGCTGCTGGCCGCGCACCGCGCGCAGGTCAAGGACATGATTGCCGAATGGCAACTGGCACTCAAGCTGCTGGACAGCAAGATCGACTTTTACGGCGAGTGGGTGGCGTCGGGCAAACGCCCCGCCGTGAAGGTGGCTGAGCGTGCGGGTGTTGCGCTTGCGTCGCGGCCCAAAGAAAAATCGCGCCGGCCTGGAAAAACCTAGCGGCCGCCCGCTTTGCCGGCCGGACTGTCCAGCCCGTTCAGCAATAGGCGCAGGCCCGCCAGCGCCGCGTCAGCGCCGTCCATCTGCGCCCGTACGATGGCGCCGTCCACTGCCAGCGCGGCTGCCCGCGCCGCCTCTGCCTGGCCCGCGCCACCGGGTAGCAAATCGGCAATGACCTGCTGCATGTCCTGCTTGTGCCGGCGTGCAATGTCTGCCACGCCCGGCTGGGTGCCACCCACTTCCGCCACGGCGTTGATGAAAGCGCAACCGCGAAACGCCGGATCGGCAAACCACTCGGCCATGGCCTGCACCAGCGGCGCCAGCCCACCGCCGGGTTGTGCACCATGGCGGCCCAAGGCGTCGACAAACCAGCCCATCCAGCGTTCATGCCGGTAGTCCAGGAAGGTGCGGATCAATTCGTCCTTGCTGGGAAAGTGCCGGTAGAAGGTGAGCTTGGCCACGCCCGATTCCGCAATGATGCGGTCGATGCCGGTCGCGCGCAGGCCGTCGCGGTAGAAAAGTTCGTGTGCCGTGACGAGGATTCGCTCGCGTGCGGGGAGGGTGGAGAGGTCCATGGCGTCATTGTAGATGCGACATAGACAGATCTGTCTACATGTGACAGAATTTCATCAAAGTAGACAAATCTGTCTACATCTGGTTTTCTGCCCATTTCGCCCATTTTGTTCAACCCCAGGAGATCCCCATGGAATCACGGCCGCCGCTTCCCCCTTTTACGTTTGAAACCGCCGTGCAGAAAGTCCGTGCCGCCGAAGACGGCTGGAACACGCGTGAGCCTCAGCGTGTTTCCATGGCCTACACGCCGCAAAGCAAATGGCGCAACCGCGCCGAGTTCGTCACGGGGCGTGAGGAAATTGCCGCGCTGCTGACGCGCAAATGGGTGCGTGAACTGGACTACCGCCTCATCAAGGAGCTCTGGGCCTTTGGCGGCAACCGCATCGCGGTGCGCTTTGCCTATGAGTGGCATGACGATGCGGGCAACTGGTTTCGCTCCTATGGCAATGAGAACTGGGAGTTCGACGAAAACGGCCTGATGGCCGTGCGCCACGCCAGCATCAACGACCTGCCCATCAAGCCCGCCGAACGCAAGTTTCACTGGCCGCTTGGGCGCCGGCCCGATGATCACCCGGGTTTGAGCGACCTTGGGTTGTGAGGGGTTTGGGGGAGGGGCTGTAAAATCCGCTCCCCCTGCGCGCCGTGGTGTCTGAAGTCGGTGCGTGACCTGAATTTGCCCCCGGCTCCTTGCCGGGGCGCTTCACCCGAGTGACCGCGTTTTGACTGACTCCCGCACCCCGGCCGGCCTGGCCGATGAATCCCCCAACGACACTCAACCCATCCAGGAGCCCAGGCTTTGGTGCGGCGACGGCTGGACGGCCAAAGTCATCAAGAACGAAGACGACGACGGCTGGGCTGTCGCGATGATCAAGGACGGCGAGCCCGAGCCTGCGCTGGTGGGGCCTTGGACCATGGGGCGCGACAAGAAGAACCCCAAGCCGCTGGATGGCCCGGCCTTCAGCACGCTGGTCAAAACCGCTTCCGAATTTGTGCGCCGGCATGAGCAGCAGCTGCATGCCACGCTGCACCAAAGCATCACCGTGACGGCGAATGCGGGGCGCATCACGGTTTCGCTCGACATTGTTCCTGACGAAGACAACCCGCACGGCTTGCTCAGTGCCAGCGACGAGGCGGGTGAGCAGCTGGCGCAGGTGCGCGTCGCGCCTTCCTTCAAGCTCAATCGCGCCAGCGCCGTGGCGTGGGCCGACAACGGCTTCGCCAGGCCGGCCGGGCGGTGAGCGCCGCGTCCAGCGCCTGCGGGATCGACTTCGGCACCTCCAACTCCACTGCGGGCTGGAGCCGGCCCGGGCAAGCCGCGCTGCTGACGCTTGAAGACGGCAAACCGACGCTGCCGTCGGTGGTGTTTTTCCATGCCGAAGACGAGCATGTCAGCTATGGCCGGGCGGCGCTGGCCGATTACCTGGCCGGCCATGAAGGCCGCCTGATGCGTTCGCTCAAAAGCCTGCTCGGCACGGCCATGATTGATGAGCACACCGAGGTCGCCGGCCGCGCGCTGCCGTTTCGTGTGCTGCTGGCGCAGTTCATTGGCGAGCTCAAGCACCGCGCTGAAAAAGCTGCAGACCAGCCCTTCAACCAGGCCGTGCTGGGCCGCCCCGTATTTTTTGTGGATGACGACGCTGCGGCTGACAAACGGGCTGAAAACACGTTGGCCGAGATCGCGCACGCGGTGGGCCTCAAAGAAATTGCCTTTCAGTACGAGCCGATTGCGGCGGCGTTCGACTACGAGTCGCAGATCAGGCGTGAAGAGCTTGTGCTGGTGGTTGACATTGGCGGCGGCACCTCGGACTTCGCGCTGGTGCGCCTGTCGCCCGAGCGTGCCCGCAAGGCAGACAGGCGTGATGATATTTTGGCCAGCGGCGGCGTGCACATAGGCGGCACTGACTTCGACAAATACCTGAGCCTTGCGAGCGTGATGCCCACGCTGGGCCTGGGCAGCCTGCTTCACAGCGGGTTGCAGGTGCCGTCGGCCCAGTACTTCAACCTGGCAACCTGGCACACCATCAACCAGGTCTACAGCAAGAAGTCGTGGACGCAGATCAGCGATATCCGGCGCGGCGCAATCGAGAAAGACAAACTGGACCGCCTGCAAAACCTGGTGCGCGAACGGGCAGGGCACTGGCTGGCCATGCAGGTGGAAGCGGCCAAGATCGCGCTTTCTGACGCGCCTGAAACCACCATGGACCTGGGGCGCATTGCACCGGGCGAGACCTTGACCCTGCACCGGCCCGATTTCGACGCGGCCATCAGTGAACTGGTCGGCACCGTGGCGCGTACCGTGATGGGGCTGGTCAAGGACGCGGTTGTTAACGCCGACGACATTGATACCGTATTTTTCACCGGCGRCTCCAGCGGCGTGCCTTTGCTGCGTGAGCAAATTTCAGCATTGCTGCCGCAGGCACGCAGTGTGGAAGGCGACCGTTTCGGCAGCATCGGCGCCGGGCTGGCGCTGGATGCAGCGCGCAAATTTGGTTAGGGGCTGTGTTCTGATGCCATGCGCTTGGCTTACAGCAGGTTCATGAATTGCTGCAAGGC
>NZ_JBFUAZ010000462.1:0-3480 GCF_056406035.1 Polaromonas sp. P1_E1_2
GGTTCAAGGCACTCGCTTGCTAAGCGAGAGCCCATGAAAGTGGGCTCATGGGTTCGAATCCCCTATCTTCCGCCATCTCTTTGATGGGCCGTTCGCCAAGCTGGTCCAAGGCATCGGGTTTTGATCCCGACATTTCGGTGGTTCGAATCCATCACGGCCTGCCATTTTTTCGGGTTGCATAGCTCAGTGGTAGAGCAGCGGGCTCATAACCCGCCGGTCGTTGGCTCGGTCCCAACTGCAACCACCACCTGCATCACCCAAGCCATTTGCGCGCATAGCTCAGCGGGACTCAGAGCGCGACCCTCCGAAGGTCGAGGCTGGCAGTTCGAGTCTGCCTGCGTGCAGCAGCAATAACCCAAATAGATTTTTCTCGCGTTAGCTCAGTCCGGAATCAGAGCATCTGCCTACGAAGCAGAGGGTCGGAAGTTCAAATCTTTCACGCGAGGCCATTCAGTTTTCATTCAGCTCGATTCAATCCGTGTGTGGCGCAGTTGGTAGCGCGCGTGCTTTGGGAGCATGAGGTCGCAGGTTCGAGACCTGCTACATGGACCATCTTCATTCCGGTCTTCTTCATTCTTTTGGTCTGTTAGCTCAGCTGGTAGAGCACTTCCCTGTCCAGGATGTGGTCACGGGTTCGATTCCCGTACAGGCCGCCACCATTCATGCCGTGCTACCTCGGTCGATGGATCGATAACCCCATGCGCCGGATCGAATCCGGGCTGGACACCAGATAAATGCTCAAGTGGCGGAATCGGAAGACGCGCCTGCTTCAAAACCAGGTCTTTTGGGAGTTCGAGTCTCCCCTTGAGTACCAGAACAGTTTTCAGCCCCGGTGGTGGAATGGGAAGACACACTGGCCTTAGAAGCCAGCGCTTTCGGGCATGCCGGTTCGATGCCGGCCTGGGGCACCATTTTTTTTTATTTTTCGAAGGGTCGAAGGTGCCGGCATCAAAACCGTCCTGCGGCTCCGGACTCACGTTTCCTACGGGTGTGTAGCTCAACCAGGCAGAGTAGCGGCCTCCAAAGCCGAAGGTTAGAAGTTCGATTCTTCTCGCGCCCGCCAGCGATTTCCGGCGGTGTACCCCAGTGGTCGAAGGGAGCGGATTGCAAATCCGCCTGCGTCAGCACGCGTCAGTTCGAATCTGACCACCGCCTCCATCTCATTGCTTTCAGCGCCTGTAGCTCAGCCAGGAAAGAGCGCTGGGCTTCTACCCCAGTTTGTCGGCCGTTCGAATCGGCCCAGGCGCGCCACATTCCCCGTTCAACCAACCTCAAGGAGATTTGCCATGACAGCCAGAAACACAGCGGCCTCCAGGAGGATGGCCAAACGGACGACCACACCCCGCAACCGCATTGTTCGTGCCCTGCTGCGCGGTATCGCCGCCGCCGGCAGCGCGCGGCATCGTCATGCCTTGGAGAAGCGAGGGCATGCACAAGATGACCGTGACCTGGATCAGCGTGTCCGCGAATGCGGCGAGTGGTGAGCCCACCTGATTTCCCGCCTCCCTTATTCCACGATAGCTCAGCTGGTAGAGCGCGCGACTGTTAATCGCGTCGTCCCTGGTTCGACCCCAGGTCGTGGAGCCAATTTTTTTTCATAGCCGCATAGCTCAGTGGTAGAGCAGTGCCTTGATAAGGCACAGGTCGCTGGTTCGATGCCGGCTGCGGCTACCAGTTTCTTTTTTTTCGGTGCAAGTGGCGCAGTTGGCAGCGCAGCGGGATGTGACCCCGCGGGTCACCGGTTCGAGTCCGGTCTTGCACCCCACTCCAATGCGGGCATAGCTCAGAGGCAGAGCAACCGGCTTTTAACCGGTAGGTCGAGATTTCGAAATTCTCTGTCCGCACCATTCGTCATTCAGCGCTTCGTTGTTCAGCTCTTTAGCTCAGCAGGTAGAGCAGCGCCCTTACAAGGCGATGGTCGGGAGTTCGATCCTCTCAAGAGCTACCAAATTCATTCATTTCACCTTACAGGAGGCCACGATGCATCACGTTCTGCAGCTCGACATCCAGGGGACGCCCCAAGCCTGGATCACGGCTGAAGATGCGGCGTTGCACTATGCCACCGGTACCGTGGCGTGGGAGGAGGGTGACAGCCCCCTCGCCACGCTTCGCGGTGGGTGGAATGTGGCGCGTGGCCGGCAATCGCTGATGGTCATTCAGCCCATCATTGCCCTGCGCGGTTCGCCGCGGCGCAACCTGTTTGAGGTCACGCCGGCCGTGTCGAAACCCAAGCTGTTGCGCCGGGACCGCTGCACCTGCGCCTACTGCGCTCAGATCTTCCTCGAAAAAGATCTCGAAGCCGAGCACATCATTCCCGACAGCAAGGGTGGAGCCTACAGCTGGACCAACCTGGTCAGTGCATGCCGGTCGTGCAACGCACGCAAAGGCGCCCGCACCCCCGAGCAGGCTGGAATGCCGCTGGTCTACTTGCCTTACGTTCCGTCGCTGTGGGAAGACTTCCTGCTGCGCGGCCGCAATGTACGGGCCGACGTCCATGAGTGGCTGGCCGCCCGGCTGCCCAAGGGATCCAGGCTGAATTGAGTTCAGCAGCCGAAGCGGCGCGTCGCGAAAGTGGTGCGCCGCTTTTTTATTCCTGATAGTTCCCTGGATCATCGGCATGCTGTCCAGCATGCCTGTGCGCGGCCCACGGCCGCCGCCATATGGCAGGATCGGCCCGGACTCACGGCTGCAGAAGACAACAGGCYATCTGCCTTTAAGATCAACCCGATGAGGTACTGGCGGTGACTGGTCTTGGGGAGAATTCCTGTGCCAGGAATGACTCATCCGTATCATCAGTTCGGGCTGCTATCTGTTTTGAGCGTTACTGCCTTGTATTGAACCCTAATGATTTTTGACAACGACCGTTTTGACGCTGCCATCATCGACCTGGACGGCACCATGGTCGATACCCTGGGCGACTTTGTGGCTGCCCTCAACCTGATGCTGGCTGAAATGCTGCCGGGCCACCTGCCGGCGTTTGCGCTTGATGCTGCAGCAGTGGAGCGCATGGTTGGAAAAGGCTCGGAGCATCTCGTCAGGACCACGCTGAAATATGTCCAGGAGAAGATGGGCATTGCGCTGGCAGCTATCGATTTAATAGCGCTTTACGATGCGGCCTACGTCGCTTACCAACGGCATTACACCCGCATCAATGGCCGGCACTCTGCGGTTTATCCGGGTGTCCTGGAAGGCTTGCATGTGTTGCAGCAGGACGGACTGCGGCTTGCCTGCCTGACCAACAAACCCCTGGCGTTTGCCCGCGAACTGCTCAAGCTCAAAGGCCTCGACGGCTTTTTTACCCAGGTTTTTGGCGGGGATTCATTCGAGCGCAAAAAGCCAGATCCGCGGCCCTTGCAGAGAACCTGCGAATGCCTCGGCACTTCGCCTGCCCGCACGCTGATGATCGGCGTCTCCTGCAACTATGCCCGGGCCTCCCGGGCCGCGGGCTGTCCGGTGTTGCTGGTGACGTATGGGTATAAC
>NZ_JBFUAZ010000463.1:0-3479 GCF_056406035.1 Polaromonas sp. P1_E1_2
GACTACGACCGGGAAAAACAGGAACTTGTTTCCCGCAGCGCCCGCCTCGCCTACCCGGTGCGCGACGGGCTTCCCGTGCTGCTGGAAAGCGAAGCGCGGACCTTGACTGATGAAGAACTCGGTCTGTGAACGGCGCCTTGAAAAAAACAAGCAAGACCCCGAAAGCATGAGCTTCACCGTCCTCATTCCGGCCAGGCTGGCCTCTACACGCCTGCCCAACAAGCCGCTGGCCGACATCGGCGGTGCACCCATGGTCGTGCGTGTTGCGCAGCGCGCGATGCGGAGCACTGCCCTGCGCACCGTCGTCGCAACCGACAGTAACGAAATCATCGAAAAATGCGCGTCTTTCGGCATCGCCGCCGTGCTGACACGAGAAGACCACCCCAGCGGCAGCGACCGGCTCGCGGAAGCCTGCAGCGTGCTGGGACTCGCGGACGACGACATTGTGGTGAATGTGCAAGGTGACGAGCCGCTGATTGACCCGGCCTTGATCGACGCGGTCGCACGCCTGCTCATCGAGCGCCCAGACTGCGCCATGAGCACGGCGGCGCATGCCATCCAGCAGCTGGCCGACCTGAACAACCCCAATGTGGTCAAGGTGGTGCTTGATGCGCGCCATACGGCCCTTTACTTCAGCCGCTCACCCATTCCGGCCGCGCGCGACTTTACCGGCAAGGCGTGGTGGGAGGCCGGCAGCAGCCTGCCCCGGCCACTCCGGCACGTAGGCATTTACGGCTATCGGGTGGGATTTCTGCGGGAGTTCCCGCGCCTTCCCCAGTCGCCACTCGAGCAACTGGAGTGCCTTGAGCAACTCCGGGCGCTGTGGCACGGCCATCGCATCGCCGTGCACATCACTGGCGACGCGCCTGGGCCGGGCGTTGACACGCCGGAAGACCTGGACCTCGCCCGCAAGCTGTTTTCCTGACCTGCCCTCCCCGGCATGACGCGGGCTCGTAAGTTGCTGTCAGGGGTGCATGCTATCCTTGGGAAAAACACAAGTGTGAGGCCTGCAGGGCGTGCCGGCAGCCCTCCATACCTGTCAAGCAGCCCCTGCGGAAACCGGCCGGCGGTTCGGGCTGACTTCAAGAATTCATAAAATCCGAGGACATCCATGAGACTGATTTTGTTGGGCGCGCCTGGCGCGGGCAAGGGGACGCAAGCGACCTTCATCTGCCAGAAGTACGGCATTCCCCAGATTTCCACCGGCGACATGCTTCGTGCGGCCGTCAAAGCCGGCACGCAGCTGGGCATTGAAGCCAAAAAAATCATGGACTCGGGTGCACTGGTCAGCGACGACCTGATCATCAATTTAGTCAAAGAGCGCATTGCCCAGCCCGACTGCGCCAAGGGCTTTCTGTTTGACGGCTTTCCGCGCACCATTCCGCAGGCGGRCGCCATGAAGTCTGCCGGCGTCAAGCTGGACTACGTTCTTGAAATCGACGTCCCCTTCGACGCCATCATCGAGCGCATGAGCGGACGCCGTTCGCACCCCGCCTCAGGCCGCACCTACCACGTCAAGTTCAATCCGCCCAAGGTTGAAGGCAAAGACGATGTGACCGGCGAGCCGCTGATCCAGCGCGATGACGACAAGGAAGAAACTGTCCGCAAGCGCCTGGAGGTTTACAGCGCCCAGACCCGTCCGCTGGTTGAGTACTACTCCAGCTGGGCAAAGTCAGAGCCTGAACTGGCCCCGAAATACCGTGCCATCAGCGGCATGGGCGGTGTTGACGAGATCACCGCCCGGGCATTTAAGGCGCTGGCGGGTTGAACCGGCCTAACGCGAGTCCACTTGCCCCAAAAAAGCCGTCAGCCCGACGGCTTTTTTTATTCCGGCTTCCGGACCTGGTGGACTGCAATTGCAAGCGCGGCTTCAACTCTCCGCCAGCAACTCGAGCATCATCGCTATCCTCGCCTTCACGGGACTCAGCCCCTGCGAATCAGAAAACAGATCCCCCGGTGTGGGCAAGACCCGGCCATTGAAGCATCTTGTCGCACGGACGACCCGAACCCCCGCAGACCGCGCGCGAAGCAAGGCCGCCTCCAGCGCGTGGTGCAAGGTGCCATTACCCGTGGCAGCAACCACCAGCCCCTGGACACCCTGTGCCAGCAACGCGTCCACGATCGCACCACTGGCGCCGGCATGGTTCATGACAATCTCAACGCGCGGCCACTGGAGCGGAATCATGGAATTCGCTATTATTTTTATAGCTGCTTGCGCCCGTTCCACATGGGTTTCCGGCCAATTTCTCACTAACCTGAGGAATCCTTCCTCCACATAGCCAATCGGCCCCGCATCACCGGAGTCAAAAGCGTCAACCCTGTAGGTATGCACTTTCTGCACGTCCAGCGCGCTGTGGATGGTTCCGGCACACACCGCGACAACACCCATTGCCCCAGCATGACGCGCCACCGCCATGGCATCCAGCATGTTCTGGGGGCCGTCAGGCACCAGCGCAGTCGCCGGCCGCATGGCACAGGTCAGCACCACAGGTTTATCGGGGCGGCACACCGCATGAAGGAAATACGCCGTTTCTTCCAGCGTGTCCGTGCCGTGCGTGATGACAATGCCCTGCACGTCCGGCTGGGCCAGAAAGTGATTGACCCGACTGGCCAGCCGCACCCATACATCGAAGCTCATGTCCTTGCTGTCGACCTGCGCGACCTGCTCGGTCATCAAGGGGCCGAACCTGGCCAAAGGCGGGACCGCCGCCACAAGTTGCTCAACGCCCACCTGGGCAGCGGTATAGCCGATGTTGTCCGACGCACTCGCAGCCTGCCCGGCAATCGTGCCGCCGGTGCCCAGAATCACAATATTTTGAGGATGCATAAAACGTAAACTTGCAATCTTTTAAAAACTGGATGAAAATACAGTTACTGGATATTAAAACAGCTACGGCAACGTTGCGTACCCAAAGCCAGCAGGCAATACGCAAGCGGGCTGAAGCAGTGATTCAAGGAGCAACAGTGATGAGCACACTCGATAACTTTTCGCATTTTCCCTCTGAGGCTCCCAAGCTCACTGCGCGCCAGCAGCAAATTCTGGAATTGATCCAGAGCGCCATCGCGCGCACGGGCGCCCCGCCCACCCGTGCTGAAATCGCCGCTGAGCTTGGCTTTCGCTCTGCCAATGCCGCCGAGGAGCACTTGCAGGCGCTGGCCCGCAAAGGCGTCATCGAGCTGGTCAGCGGGACCTCACGCGGCATACGTTTGCGCAATGACGCCCTTCGCAGCCTGAACGAATCCAGAATCAAACAGTTTTCCCTGCCGTTGCAAAGCCTGGCCCAACTCGCCCTACCTCTGGTGGGGCGGGTTGCTGCTGGCAGCCCGATTCTCGCGCAGGAACATGTCGAGCAAACCTATTATTTTGAAAGCAGCCTGTTTCAGCGCCAGCCCGACTACCTGCTCAAGGTCCGCGGCATGAGCATGCGGGACGCAGGCATCATGGATGGCGACCTGCTGGCCGTCAAGCAATCCAAGGA
>NZ_JBFUAZ010000464.1:0-3475 GCF_056406035.1 Polaromonas sp. P1_E1_2
GGCCTGGGCTTTCCCTTTGAGGCCTCCATCCGCTCCCTGTTGCCCCTGGTCGATGAATTCGTCGTGGCCGTGGGCAAGGGCGAGGACGACACGCTGGAACGCGTCAAGGCCATCAACGACCCGAAAATCCGAATCATCG
Organism: Polaromonas sp. P1_E1_2; assembly: GCF_056406035.1. Taxonomy (NCBI): domain Bacteria; kingdom Pseudomonadati; phylum Pseudomonadota; class Betaproteobacteria; order Burkholderiales; family Comamonadaceae; genus Polaromonas; species Polaromonas sp. P1_E1_2. Next base: position 140 of record NZ_JBFUAZ010000464.1, read on the forward strand.
AAACACTGTGGAACGAACGCATGGCAGACCGCGGTTTTGTTTATGCGCAGCAAAAAATGATCGCCCAATACTCCTGCACCGGCGATTGGGCGTTCTACCTGGAGGGCGATGAAGTGGTACACGAAGGCGAGCTTGCCGCCATTCGGGCCAGTGTTGAGCGCCATCACTTCAATCCCGCAGTCGAAGCGCTGGTGTTTGACTACCATCACTTTTATGGCTCTCCCGACTGGATTTCCATCAGCCCGGGATGGTACCGTCGCGAATGCCGTTTGATCCGCAATACCATTCGAAGCTATGCACCCGATGGCCAGTATTGGCTGGTCACTACACAGCACAAACGGGGGCGTAACCCCCAGGGCGCACTTGCCGGTGCGCACATTTACCACTACGGCTGGATACGGCGCAACGAGGAAATGCAGAAGAAACTGGATCAGGTCAGCAAGTACTGGGGCGAGGCCTCAGCGGCGCAAATCACCTACAGCCAGTTTGATCGCCGCGCGCTCGCCCCTTTTAAGGGCACGCACCCCCAGGCGGTGCAGGAATGGCTGGCCACTGAGGCTGAACCGGTCCTGAACATCGACCCGGCCTACAAGCCCACGCCCAAGGAAAACAAATACCACTTCATGCGGCAGGTGGAAACGCTGACCGGGCTGGATTTCAGCCGCAAGCATTTCAAACTGGTGGCTTGACCCACCTGACGGCTTCAGGAACCCGCGATCTTTGCCGCCACAGCTGAAAGGTACAGCGCCTCCTGCTGCAGCGCGATTTCACGCCACTGGTAGTGTGCGGCAAAGGCCACGGCGCCGTCCGCCAGCGTTTCCCGCAACGTCGCCTGGGCAAGCAAATCGCCCAACGCCCGCGTCAGTTCACCCGCATCCCGGGGATCGTCCAGCATCAAGGCATTCACACCCTGGCTCAGCAGGCCGGAAATACCGCAGTAATTCGGCCCGCTGACCACCACCGGCAGGCCGTGGGCCATGGCCTCCAGCACCACCATCGCAAAAGTGTCCTCGAAGGTGGGGTGCACCAGGATATCGGCGGCCTCGTAGGCCGGGCTGACGTCCTTGAGCGCACCCAGGAAAAACACCCGTGCACCGAGTTTGAGTGTTCCGGCAAGTGCGCGGAATTCGGCAATATGCGCAGGGTTACCCACCACCGCCAGCACCACATCGGCTGGCAGCCGCGTCATGGCTTGCAGCAAGGCCTCCAGGCCCTTCTTGCGGTAATCGTTGCCCACAAACAGCAGGCAGGTGCCCTCTGCCGGCAACCCCAGTAGCGCCCTCGCCTGGCGTTTGCGATCAGYGTTCATCGAGYTGGGCAGCGTGATCCCCGGCGTGATCACTGAAATCGCGGCGCTGCTGTCCGGGTAAGCAGCCGCCATGATGGGCCGCAGGCTTTCGGACGTCACCACCACTTGCCGGCCCGGGCGCGGGATATAGCGCGCGCGCTCCAGTGCCAGGTAAGCCAGCAGGCGCGGGCTGGTCACGACCTTGATCCAGCGCAAGAAGCGGCGAAGGCCGCGGCGTCCCTGGAACAGGCTGTGTTTGACCGGCATCACGTGCACCGTCTGCACCTCGCCGTGCCAGGTGTTTTCATGCGAGTGCACCACGTCGAAGCCGTGCCGTGTCGCCCACCAGGTGGCCGTGGCAAACCACAGCTGATTCACCCAGCGCGGCTTGCGCAGCGGGGAAGAGACCTTGTGGTAAGTCACACCGGGCCACTTGTGGTCGATGTCCTGCGCGAACACATGCATCTCGTGCCGGGCCGAGAGCTGCTCGACGAGGGCGATGGAATAGCGCTCTGCGCCGCCGCCGGTGGGCGAGAAGGTTCGGTTGAAGACGGCGACGCGCAGTTTCCTGGAGGAAGAATCAGGCGGGCTCATTTTTTCCGGCGGTCCTCGTAGGCCGTTGCGATCTTGAGCCAGAACACCGGCAAGGTGGTCGAGCGCAGCACCGGCACCCGCGGCAGCTGCAGCAGGTTCATGCCAGCATGGCAGCGGCTGCGCTGCGTGGTGGTGGCGGTGGCAAACCCCAGCTCCCGAACCAGCTCGACGTGCCTGGCCTCGTAGTGGCCGTAGGGATAGCAGAAATGCTCGACCGGCCGGGCCAAGACGGCCTCCAGCCCGGTCTTTCCCAGCACCATCTCCTCGCGGCAGCCCGGCTCGTCGGTTTCCATTAGATTGACATGGCTGTGGGTGTGCGAGCCTATCTCCTGCCCGCCCGCCACCCATTGGCGGATCTCGGCCTCGTCCATCAGCGGGGTCTGCGGGATGCCTATGCCCCCGTCCCAGATATTGGTTTTCCCGAGCAGACCGCTGACTGCATAACAGGTCGACGAAAAGCCCTGCTTCACCAGCACCGGCAGGGCTTGGGTCAGGTTGTTGCGGTAACCGTCGTCAAATGTGATGCCAACCACCTTGCCGCTACGCTCGCCGCGCAGGTAAGGCAGCAGGCCGCTCATCGAAACGCCCGTGTAGCCCAGTCGCTTGAGCCAGGCCATTTGCCGCGCGAAAGCCGCGGGTGCCACATAGAGCCCGCGAAACGGACTGCTGCCCTTGGGCGGAGCCTCGGCAATCTGGTGGTAGACCAGGATGGGAATGGGTTGGCGGTTCTGGCTGAACATTGAAAGAGGCATGAAGGTCACAGCAGCACGATGTCGTATTGTTCCTGAGCCATCGCCGCTTCCGCCTGCAGGGAAATGGGTTTACCGATGAAGTCGCTCAGGCTGGCCAGGTGCTGGCTTTCTTCGTCGAGGAAAAGTTCAATCACCTTGGGCGAAGCCACCACCCTGAATTCGCGCGGGTTGAACTGCCGCGCTTCGCGCAGGATTTCGCGCAGGATGTCGTAGGTCACGCTCCGCGCCGTTTTAACCACGCCTTTGCCCATGCAAGCGGCGCAGGGCTCACAAAGCTGATGGGCCAGCGATTCGCGGGTGCGCTTGCGCGTCATCTCCAGCAGGCCCAGCGCAGAAAAACCGTTGACACTGGTCTTGATACGGTCTCGTGAAAGCTGTTTTTGAAATTCGGTCAGCACCGCATCTCGGTGGTTTTCCTTGATCATGTCGATGAAATCAACGATCACAATGCCGCCAAGATTGCGCAGGCGCAGCTGTCGGGCAATCGCCTGCGATGCCTCCAGGTTGGTCTTGAAAATCGTGTCGTCGAAGTTGCGGGCGCCGACAAATCCGCCGGTATTGACATCGACGGTTGTCAGCGCTTCCGTCTGGTCGATGATCAGATAACCGCCTGACTTGAGATCGACCCGCCGGCCCAGTGCTTTGGCAATTTCCTCGTCAATGTTGAACAAGTCAAAAATAGGACGTTCGCCGCCGTAGTGC
>NZ_JBFUAZ010000465.1:0-3447 GCF_056406035.1 Polaromonas sp. P1_E1_2
CCCATCACAGTAGGGGCGGTAGGTAAACATGCCGCTGCGCCGGAAGCCGTTGGTCACAAGGTCCGAATAGGCGTCGTTGTGGATGAGGTGGCTGGGTGTGGCAACCTGCGAGCGGGCCTGCTTGCCCGGCAGATAACTGCACGGGTAGGGCGCCGTTGCGTAGAACTGCAAGGTTTGCAGGGGCAGGTCTTTGAGATGTGTCACGGTAGGTCCAGGGTTCCCTTCGTTCCCGTCGTCAATATCTGATTCCAGTATACGGGTTCAAAGTGCCAGTCGGGCCCCGTTTTACCCACGCTTTGTCCGAGGTGGGCAACAAATTCCGCCCGGCTGATTTCTCCCGCGCCCAGGGACGCCAGGTGATGGGTATTTTGCTGGCAATCAATCATGGTGATGTGCTGTTCACGGCAAAAAGCCACCAGTGCCGCCAGTGCGATTTTGGATGCATCGGTCTGGTGTGCAAACATCGATTCGCCAAACACCATGCGGCCCAGATTCACACAATACAAGCCGCCTGCCAGCGCGCCGTCGATCCAGGTCTCCACGCTGTGCGCATGGCCTGCCTTGTGAAGGGCGCTATAGGCCTGCACCATGTCAGGGACTATCCAGGTACCGGGTTGGCCGGAACGGGGCTTGCTGGCGCAGGCGTCGATGACGCGCTCAAAGGCGCTGTCGAATCTGATTTCGCAGCGATGCTGTTCCTGAAAACGAACTACCGTTTTGCGCAGCGACCGGTGCAGCTTGAAGTGCCGGGTCTGCAGCACCATGCGAGGGTCAGGGCTCCACCAGAGCACGGGCTGGCCTAGGCTGTACCAGGGGAAAATTCCCTGCGAATACGCATGAACCAAGGTCGGCACATCCAGGGCGGCACCAGCCGCGAGCAAACCGGGTGCCGGGTCATGGGGCCCCCATGCGGTATCCAGCGAGGGAAAGTTTTCGCCGGCGGCAAGCCAGGGCACGGGGCGCGGGAGTTTACCCATGTCTTAAAAATGGACAGTCATAAAGCCATTAAAACAGCGGGCCGTGAAGGACATGCGCAAATGGTAGCCGAGCAGGCTGCTGCGGCGTGGCCAAAGCGTTGTCGAGACCAGTTATCCATCGAGATGCTATTGATTTGATAGCTGCTTGCGCACATCAAACAAGGGCCGAGGGCCAATACGCCGCTGTGCTTTTTGCCCACGCAGAGCCGGCCGCTTGCCATTCAGCGGGAACAAGGCATTGACAGAATTCCGCAGGCTTAAAAAGCCAGAAAATTGACGCTATAATCTAAGGCTGTATTCCTCAATAGCTCAGTTGGTAGAGCGCCGGACTGTTAATCCGTAGGTCCCTGGTTCGAGCCCAGGTTGAGGAGCCAATAAATTCAAGGCCTGCACGCAAGTGCGGGCCTTTTGTCTTTCTTGGCGCCGCGAAACATGATGAGGCGCCACGTCTCATACCATTTCCCCGCGTCAGCTCGATCCTGGTGGTCTGCCGTTAAGTGCCCTATCGTCAGGCGGGGTACCTAGTACCATCGTCAGGAAAATCTTCGAATACCTTCGAATACACAAGGCGACGAGTAGTTGATGGCGCCCTCACAGACCGTAAACATGCAAAACCTAGAAATCAAGCTGCGGATATTCGGCACCCTCCTGGTGCTCTTGCTATTCGTGCCAGCCAGCCATGCGCAAGTCTATAAGTGGGTAGATGCGAAGGGGCAAACGCATTATTCTTCGCGAAAGGACGATGCCGGTGCGGCCAGGGCAGATGAAGTGAAACTGCCGCCTCAGCCAGCACCGTCTCCAATCGCCAAACCTTCAGCCGAATACTTGCGTGGACAAACCAGGCAACCGCAACCACGACTGGTGCCGGAGRAGGTGGCTGACAGTCCACCCACACCAAAACCGCCCAAATCGCTCTCGGGGGGAAAAGAAGATGGCACCGATGCGTCACGATGTGCTCTGGCCCGGGACGTTCTTAGCGGCGCTGTAAGGCACCGCAATGGGCAACCCACGGACAAATATGATCGTGACGTTGCCCAAAATGATGTCCGGGCATTTTGCCGCTAGTGGCACCTCTGCTTGAATTTGCAGGGTGTACCTGAGGGCTACGGAAAACGAATGACTGCACTCATGACTGCAACTGCTTTTGACCACGAATACCCCCGAGTGCTGAGCATTGCAGGGTCCGACAGCGGCGGCGGCGCCGGCATCCAGGCCGATCTCAAGACTTTCGCCGCGCTGGGCTGCTACGGCATGACCGCCATCACAGCGCTGACGGCCCAGAACACGCGCGGCGTTCGCGCCATCCACGGCGTGCCGCCGCAGATGCTGCGCGACCAGATCGATGCCGTGATCGAAGACATAGGCACGCATGCGGTGAAGATAGGCATGCTGCACGCGCCCGACATCGTGCGGACCGTGGCGGAGGCAATTGACCGGCATGCGCTGCAGAACGTGGTGCTGGATCCGGTCATGGTCGCCACCAGCGGCGCGGTGCTGATCGACAACCCGGCCATTGCGGTGCTGGTGCGGGAGCTCTTCCCACGTGCCATGGTGGTCACCCCAAATCTCGACGAAGCTTCGCTGTTGGTCGGCCGCCCTCTGGGCGATGAGCAGGCCATGCAGGCCGCCGCACAGGAGTTGCTGACGCAGGGCGCCCGCGCCGTGCTGCTCAAGGGCGGGCATTTGCCCGGCGACGTGGTCAGCGATTTACTGGTCACGCAAAATGGCGAACTGCACTGGATGCGCGGGCCGCGCATTCCCAGCCCCAACACCCACGGCACCGGTTGCACGTTGTCGTCTGCGATTGCCGCGCACCTGGCGTTGGGGCACCCTCTGCTGGAGGCCGTGCAGCTCGCACGTGCCTATGTGCGCGCAGCGCTGGAGGCCGGTGCGCGGGTGCGTACAGGTGCCGGTGGCGGGCCGCTGAACCACGGCCACGCGCCCATCGCGATGCGGCTCAAGCCGCTGCGGTAATACCGGAGCGGCCGCTGCGGGTGAGGCGTGCCAATGCAAAAGTCAGCACCAGCGTTGGTAGCGCTGCACCCCACTCGGGCGCAAATTTCGCGCACAGGTGATAACACGCAATGCCCAGCACCCAGATCGCGACGGCGCTGGGATTCACCTTGCGTTCGGCCACCAGCGAAGCGATATCGGACGTGCCGGCCAGCCGCGCCAGAATCACGCCGTACAAGGGCACAAAGACCGAACTGAGCATCAACAAAAAAGGCTCCAGGCTGTGCATGGGCAGCACCAGCGCCAGCGCAGTGCACAGCAGGGCCAGCCCCACGCCCCAGCGCCGCACGCTCCAGGCCGGTTTCAGGCTGTGGCCGGCCACCGAGCCCGAATAGAGATCGCCATACGCGTTGTCGACCTCATCGATCAGGATCAGCCCCAGCGCGATCAGGCCGCCTTGCGCCAGCAGCAGCGCGGCGACCAGGTCGGTACTGGGCGCCGTGATAGCGACGAGCAT
>NZ_JBFUAZ010000466.1:0-3440 GCF_056406035.1 Polaromonas sp. P1_E1_2
CCACCAACGCCATCCTGACCACGTTCAATGAAGTGAACATGGCGCCTGTGATGGAAATGCGCAAGCGTTTCCAGGAAAAGTTTGAAAAAGAACACGGCGTGAAGATCGGCTTCATGAGCTTCTTCGTCAAGGCCGCTGTGCATGCGCTGAAGAAGTACCCTGTACTCAACGCATCGGTTGACGGCAATGACATCGTTTACCACGGCTACTTCGATATCGGCATCGCCGTCGGTTCCCCGCGCGGCCTGGTGGTGCCCATTCTGCGCAATGCAGACCAGATGAGCTTTGCCGACATCGAGAAGAAGATTGCCGAATACGGTGCCAAGGCACGCGACGGCAAGCTGGGCATTGAAGAAATGTCCGGCGGTACTTTCTCGATCTCCAATGGCGGTGTTTTCGGCTCCATGTTGTCCACGCCCATCATCAACCCGCCGCAGTCGGCGATCCTGGGCGTGCATGCGACCAAGGACCGCGCCGTGGTCGAAAACGGCCAGATCGTGGTCCGTCCGATGAACTACCTGGCAATGAGCTATGACCACCGCATCGTCGACGGTCGTGAAGCTGTGCTGGGCCTGGTGGCGATGAAAGAAGCGCTGGAAGATCCTGCACGCCTGTTGTTCGACATCTAAGGCTGTCGATGCGCCGCCTCGTCGCCTGCCTGGCCTGCACGTTGAGCGTGGGCCTGGCTGCGGCTGCTGCGTCGGCTGGCGACAACTGGAGCGGTTACTACGGACTGCAATGGGTCAGCGTTTCGCAGGCGGGGTCCCGGCTGGTACTGGCGAAGGCGCCGGATGCTGATCCGGGGAAGCTGGTTGAAAAATACCAGATGGACCTGGCGCGATGGACCATTGCCGATGTGCGGACCCCTACGGAAACCGTATCCCTGCGCCGCTTTCTCGCGGAGGAGTACGAGAGCTTCGGCTGGGCCGCGCTGCATGCCGCCGGCGGGATTGAATGCCTCGATGCCAGGCATCTGTTTGTCTGCAGCACCGCGCCCGGAACGACCGTGAAAATTGGCCGCGAAGGTCCCCAGCAGGAAAGCCTGCAGGCGCGCACCGGTGTATTTGGAATCGTCCTCCACGCGGGGGCGTTTGAACTCAAGAAGGAATAAAGAAATATGTCTAAACAATTCGACGTCATCGTCATCGGTGGCGGCCCCGGCGGCTACATTGCCGCTATCCGCGCCGCCCAACTGGGTTTCAACGTCGCCTGTATCGACGAATGGAAGAACGCCAAAGGCGGCCCGGCCCTGGGCGGCACCTGCACCAACGTCGGCTGCATTCCGTCCAAGGCGTTGCTGCAATCGTCCGAACATTTTGACCATGCCAGCCACCACTTTGCCGATCACGGCATAGAGGTCAAGGGCCTGGGCCTGGATGTCACGAAGATGCTTGCCCGCAAGGACACTGTCGTCAAGCAGAACAACGACGGCATCGTCTACCTGTTCAAGAAGAACAAGGTCACCTTTTTTCACGGCCGCGGCTCCTTTGTCGCTGCAAAAGACGGCCTCTATGACATCAAGGTCGCCGGTGCCGCTGAGGAAACCATCTCCGGCAAGCACATCATCGTGGCCACGGGTTCCAACGCCCGCGCGCTCCCGGGGGCACCATTTGACGAGGAAAACATCCTGTCGAATGACGGCGCACTGCGCATAGGCGCCGTGCCCAAGAAGCTGGGCCTGATCGGCTCCGGCGTGATCGGCCTGGAAATGGGCTCGGTATGGCGCCGCCTGGGTGCAGACGTGACGGTACTGGAAGGCCTGCCGACGTTCCTGGGCGCAGTCGATCAGCAGATCGCCAAGGAAGCAAAGAAAGCATTCGACAAGCAGGGTCTGAAAGTCGCGCTCGGCGTGAAGGTCGGCGAGATCAAGAGCGGCAAGAAAGGTGTGAGTGTTGCCTACACCGATGCCAAGGGTGAAGCCCAGACCCTGGAAGTGGACAAGCTCATCATCTCCATTGGCCGGGTAGCCAACACCCAGGGCCTGAACCCCGAAGCCGTTGGCCTGAAACTCGACGAGCGCGGCGCCGTGGTGGTGGATGATGAATGCAAGACCAGCCTGCCTAATGTCTGGGCTATCGGCGACGTGGTGCGCGGCCCCATGCTGGCGCACAAGGCCGAGGAAGAGGGCGTTGCGGTTGCCGAGCGTATTGCCGGGCAGCATGGTCACGTCAACTTCAACACGATTCCCTGGGTGATCTACACCAACCCTGAAATCGCCTGGGTGGGGCAGACCGAAGAGCAGCTCAAGGCTGCCGGCCGGGCGTACAAGGCAGGGACTTTCCCGTTCATGGCCAACGGCCGCGCACGCGCGCTGGGTGACACGACTGGGATGGTGAAGATGCTGGCCGATGCCGCGACGGATGAAATTCTCGGCGTGCACATCGTCGGTCCGATGGCCAGCGAACTGATCGCCGAATGCGTGGTGGCCATGGAATTCCGGGCCAGCAGTGAAGACATTGCCCGCATCTGCCATGCCCATCCGTCCCTGAGCGAAGCGACCAAGGAAGCCGCGCTGGCAGTCGACAAGCGCACCTTGAACTTCTGAGCACGCAGGCAAGAAGTCGGTGAATCAACCGGTGCGCTCGGCGTACGACGCCGAACTTGCGGCGCGGGGCTATCAAAGCGATCCTGCCCAGTTGCGGGCAGTCGAAGCGCTTGAACGTTGCGCCTCTGAGTGGGCGGYGTTCAAGGAGCAGCGCTCCAATGCCATCAAGAAGCTGATAAACCGGCCTGATATCCCTCGTGGTGTGTACATGCACGGAGGCGTTGGCAGGGGGAAAAGTTTCTTGATGGACTGCTTTTTCGGGGCTGTCCCGCTCAGGCGCAAGGTGCGGCTGCACTTTCACGAGTTCATGCGCGAGGTGCACCGGGAGTTGCAGGACCTTCAGGGTACGGCGAATCCGCTGGATGAGCTGGGCCGGCGCATTGCGAAGCGATACCGGCTCATCTGCTTTGACGAGTTTCATGTGGCGGACATCACCGACGCGATGATTCTTCATCGTCTGTTGTCGGCGCTGTTTGACAATGGAGTCGGCTTTGTCACAACTTCCAACTTTCAGCCGGACGAGCTGTATCCGAATGGCATGCATCGCGACCGTGTTCTCCCGGCCATTGAACTCCTGAAGGCCAAGCTGGAGGTCATCAGTGTTGACAACGGGACGGACTACCGCGGGCGCACGTTAGCCCAGGCGAAGCTCTATCACACCCCGCTAGGCCTTCAGGCCGATGCTGAAATGACTGAAACTTTTAATGCGCTGGCAGAGTCTCAGGATGAGAACCCGGTATTGCAGATTGAGTCCAGGCAAATCCAGGCCAGGCGCAAGGCGGGGGGAGTCGTCTGGTTTGACTTCAAGACGCTGTGCGGTGGTCCGCGTTCGCAAAACGATTACCTGGAAATAGCCACGCAGTTTCATACCGTACTGCTAAGCGATGTACCGCAT
>NZ_JBFUAZ010000467.1:0-3410 GCF_056406035.1 Polaromonas sp. P1_E1_2
GTATGGTTGCAACGCATGCAGGACGGCCTGGTGGTCGATGAATTCGGTGAAGCCGTCACCGCCGAACGCCCCTACCGTGGCCACATGCGCGTGTACTACTACCGCGCACTGGACGAAGAACCCCGCATTCCGTTTGAAGAGTCCGTGCTGTTTCAGGACGAACACCTTGTCGTGGCCGACAAGCCGCATTTCTTGCCTGTGACGCCCTCCGGCCACTACCTGCAGGAGACCCTGCTGGTGCGCCTGAAAAACCGGCTCGRCATCGACGGCCTGGTGCCGATTCACCGCATCGACCGTGAAACCGCAGGCCTGGTGCTGTTCTCCGTCAACCCGGCGGAGCGTGATGCCTACCAGTCATTGTTCCGCCGGCATGAGGTCACGAAGCATTACGAAGCCGTGGCGCCATGGCGCGGCGATATTGGCTTTCCCCTCACACGCAAAAGCCGCATCGTCGAAGACGAACCTTTTTTCCGGCAGCGTGAAATAACGGGTGAGCCCAACAGCCACACGCAGATCGATGTGATCGAGGTACGCGGCGACCACGCGCTGTATGCCMTCAATCCCGTAACGGGCAAGAAGCACCAGCTGCGCGTACACATGAATGCGCTCGGCCTGCCACTGCTGAATGACCGCATGTATCCGCCGGTCGAAGTGACACCGGAAGACGATTATCGCTATCCGCTGCAGTTGCTGGCCAAGTCCATTGCGTTCACGGACCCGGTAACAGGCGAGCAACGACGCTTTGAAAGCCGGCTGGCGCTGCGGGGCCTGCGGCCTTGATGAGGCCTTGGCATATGTCCGCCAAGCCGAGCTGGCCATGACCCAGTGCATCTGCTCAAACACAGCCGCAAACACTAGCCCTCTGTGGGAACTAACGTAAAAATGATCGGACCACCAACACAAGTGGCGAAGCCGCCTTCTGCTGTTGCGGGTCCGTGTCGATTGACATGTTATGCGTTGCCATCACCGGCGAGAGATTCCAATGCTTCCGACGCCGCGACATTCACTTCTTCCTTCTCCTCAGCAGCTGTCGGGCTGTCAACCATGCGCCGAAGATCCTTTGACAAGGCCGAACACAACTCCGACGACGGCCGGATGATGGAAACAATGACTTCGTACTTCCAGCTTTCGTCGTCCGTGGCGAAGACTCGACGCAGGTAGGGGACGAGCGGTACGCCTACGCTCGCAAAGAACGGACCGAGGATCGTGGCCACCGGCCAATTGCGGTCCTGGGTCCACTCTAGAAGCGCGGGAACAATGGGTTCAACTTCGGCGAAGCTGCGACCCGCAACATCACGTGCGACTTGCAGATCACTCTTGTGACGTGGCACCAGTGCGGCGAGTTCAGTACGCATAACGTTTGAGATGATAGGCTGCCGAAGGCGGCCCTCTCGATTCAAGGGTTAGGCCTCGCTGCTACGGCGAATGCCTTCTTCGAGCGCGAAGAACTGTGGATTGCGCGATGCCATCGGGCCGCGAAGCTTATCGATCTCCGCTTCTGGCGCGTGGACCTCGAACCTGACGATCTTTGCGATCTTCAGCGCTTGGCCAAGCAATTCAGCAACGTTCTCACGATGTGCGAGCAGGGCGGCTGCGTCTACGTATCCCTCGCGACAGTGGGCGACGTTGCCGCTGAAAGAGAAGGCGTAGTGCAGGCAACCCGGCTCCGTGCTCGTCTTGGCGACGAGCTTCTGCGCCAGAGCTTTGAAAGCGTCAAGTTGTCCGTCTTGGACCTCGAAATACGGCACCAAGGTGCAGCAGGTGTCAAGCGTAAACATTCATGTTTCCTGTGGTTCTCACGGGCGATGTGCCCGCGCCAATTCTGCACGTAGTGACTCACCTGGGTGCCAGAGAGACAATGATGAGGCGCTGCAGTTGCCGAAGAGCCCTCGCGATGCCTAACGTTTGAGTTCAGCGGCCGCCGAAGGTGGTCCGCTGGAACGGTGGATCAGGTGCCGCGTTGTACCAAGACCTCCCACAATGCTTTCTTGCGAACGTACTTGTTGGTCGTCTGGTGTTCCCTGGACAAGACCTGCCATCCGGTTGCGAACAGTTCGTCGACGCCCTGCGCATCAAAGAACCTCTTGGCCTGGCCGTCAACAAGGTAGTAGTTGGGCTCAATGGCAGGATGCCCAGTGGCTCCAAAGTTCTTGTCCTGGACCGAGTTCAGCCGGCACAAGAGCAGCCCACCCGGCTTGAGCGTCTGCCTGATCCGGCTCACAAGTTCCAGGGTTTCATGCCATGGAAAGTAGTGCAGAGTGAGGCTTGCCACAACGGCACCCGCTTCGCCAGAGCGGAGGGGAAACGGATCCCTGATGTCCTGGCATGAGATGCGTGCCTGAGGTGCCCGGAGCCTCGCAGCGGCGACAGAGGTGGCGGAAAGATCGAAGGCGAGAACAGAAAGGCCGGCACCGACCAAGGTGGACGTGTCTGCGCCCGTTCCACAGCCGATCTCAAGCACCGGCTGTGAGCCAACGGACTCCTGGAGCATCGGAAGCCATCGGCCAAGCCACGGGTCGTGGAGCATGTGTTCCTTGATTCCTAATGTTTGAGGTGAACGGTTGCCGCAGGCAGTCCGCAGGAATGATGGGGTAGGTTTTTCATGGGCGTGCGAAAAGCGTAATTGACTTACATCCGCCGGTCGTGCCGCCTAATGCGCCCTTTTGATTTGTTGAGCAGCGAGTTGCGCCGTCCTCTTGATTCCATCTCGGTACGCCTCAACCAGCTCCCCCGCTCTACTGAGGGCATCCTCGAACGATGCGAACGTGTAATTCGCGTTGGCGGTGATCTCGTCATCCGAATTCTTGTTGGCGTCTGCACCATAACTGATGGATTGCGAATAGATCGAATCTTCTGTCTTTATGTCTACGAGTTCAAACGAGATATTCAATCTGGGTGCGAACGTCGTCTTTAGCCGACTGGAATAAAGTCCCATATTCGATATGGTCACTGTCAGTATGCTGTCCGCGGTGATTGCGCTATTTTTGTAGTCAATCGAAGTTGGGTCGTCCTTTTCATATTTGATTCCATCTCCCGGTATGGCGCTTTGGTTGGCCTCCTTCAAAGCACTCAAAGTGGCAGATGCAAGTTCCTCTTGTACGTTGAAGGCCTGCTTTTCCAGCGCCGCCTTAAGTTCGTTGATTCGATTCTTTTCAACCCCCTTTTTCACGAAGAAGGCCGGGCCGGGAAAGATAATATCCAGGCCGTTTGGCGCATTTTCAATTGAAAACTTCTCTACCGGCTGAACGGAGGCTACGGCGATAACTCTTTCACCGGGAGTCAAACTCGCCTCTGCTGCAGATAATTGCAATGGAAGAATCGAGATAAAGAATAGTGCGATGGTTGTTCGAGTTAAGTGGATCATGTCGTGGGCATAGCGTTTAAAAATTTAATGAAACCTGACATTGGAG
>NZ_JBFUAZ010000468.1:0-3402 GCF_056406035.1 Polaromonas sp. P1_E1_2
GGTAAAAGGTCATGCGCGTAGGGGTAGTTAAAAACTCGCCTGGCTTCAGAGCAGATCCAGAACAAGCTTCAAAACGGCCAAAAAAAGGACTATCAGGGCGATTGTCCGGCCTTTGTACCGGCCTRACCGCTTCAATTTTATAATCGAAGGATGTCAGTCTGGGCCCTTGGGCTAAACCACAACACCGCACCGCTCGATTTGCGCGGCCGGTTCGCCTACGCCCTGGACCAGGTCGAGCCCACTTTGCGCGGTTTGCGCGAGTCCCTGGCCCGCCAGCCCGAGGCCACGCTGCTCTCTACCTGCAATCGCACTGAAATCTACTGCGCTGGCGAAAAGAACGACCTGGACCACACGCTGGACTGGCTGGCACACAACGGCGGCGTCTCGCCCGCCCTGCTGCGCTCACATGCCTATACCCTGCACGACGATGCAGCGGCCCGTCATGCGTTTCGCGTGGCCAGCGGGCTCGATTCCATGGTGCTGGGCGAACCGCAAATTCTGGGCCAGATGAAAGACGCCGTGCGCGCCGCCGAAGACGCAGGCGCCATGGGCACCACCCTGCACCAGCTCTTTCAGCGCTCCTTTGCCGTGGCCAAGGAAGTGCGCAGCAGCACCGAAATCGGCGCGCACAGCATCAGCATGGCAGCGGCCAGCGTGCGGCTGGCCGGCCAGCTGTTTGAAGATTTGAGCGACATCAAAGTGCTGTTTGTCGGCGCCGGCGAGATGATCGACCTGGCGGCCACCCACTTTGCCGCCAAAAACCCCAAAGCCATGGCAATCGCCAACCGCACGCTGGAGCGCGGCGAGAAGCTGGCCGGCCGCTTCGGCGCCGAGGTGATGCGCCTGGCCGATTTGCCCAGCCGCCTGCATGAGTTTGACGCCGTGATCAGCTGCACCGCCAGCACGCTGCCCATCATCGGCCTGGGCGCGGTCGAGCGCGCCGTCAAGCTGCGCAAACATCGCCCGATGTTCATGGTCGACCTGGCCGTGCCGCGCGACATCGAACCCGAAGTCAAGGCGCTGCCCGACATCTACCTCTACACGGTGGACGACCTGGCCCACGTGGTGCAGACCGGCAAGGACAACCGCAAGGCCGCCGTGGCGCAGGCCGAGGTCATCATCGACGCCGGTGTGCAGAACTTCATGCACTGGCTGGGCCAGCGCCGCAGCGTGCCGCTGATCCAGCAGCTCAATGCGCAGACCGACGAGTGGCGCGCTGCCGAAATCGTGCGAGCAAAAAAGCTGCTGGCCCGGGGCGAGCCCATCGACACGGTGCTGGACGCACTGACCCGCGGCCTCACCCAGAAAATGCTGCACGGCGCGCTGGCCGAGCTGCATGCGGGCGACGCCAACAGCCGCGAAGCCACGGCACAGACCGTATCCAGGCTGTTTTTGCGCGGCCAGCTGCCCAAAATCCAGTCCGACGACAAAGAGCGTTAGCGGCCGCCAACGCACTGACTTCCTGTGCCGGCGCAAGCCGGTGGCTCCGCTGGCGGAGCGTCGTTGTTGACGGCCTTCTGGCCCCCTTTTTCCAGTCCTCCATTTCCATGAAACCTTTTCTTCGCCAAACCCTGGACCGCCAGCTGCTGCGGCTGCACGAGCTGGACGCATTGCTGTCTGCCAGCGACGTGGTCAGCGACCTGGACCGCTTCCGTTCGCTGACCCGGGAGCACGCCGAAGCCAGCGTGATCGCCGACCAGTACTTGCGGCTCACCAGTCGCGAGGCCGACCTCAGCAGTGCTGAAGGCATGCTGGCTGAAGCCAAAGATGACCCGGAAATGGCTGCGATGGCGGAGGAAGAAATCGCCGCGGCCAAAGCCGATATCGCGCAGATCGACGAGGCCCTGCAGCTGATGCTGATTCCGAAGGACCCGGACGACGCGCGCGCGGCTTTCATCGAAATCCGGGCCGGCACCGGGGGGGATGAATCGGCGCTGTTTGCAGGTGACCTGTTCCGCATGTACACCCGCTTTGCCGAACGCAACCGCTGGCAAGTGGAAATCATCAGTGAATCCTCCAGCGAACTGGGTGGCTACAAGGAAGTCGTGCTGCGCATTGACGGCGCCACGGATTCCCTGGGCGTCGGCGTGTATGGCAAGCTGCGCTTTGAGTCGGGCGGTCACCGTGTGCAGCGCGTTCCCGCCACTGAAACGCAAGGCCGCATCCATACCAGCGCCTGCACGGTGGCCGTGATGCCGGAGCCCGACGAAGCCGTGGCCATCCAGATCAACCCAGCCGACCTGCGCATCGATACCTACCGCGCCAGCGGCGCCGGCGGCCAGCACATCAACAAGACGGATTCGGCCGTGCGCATCACGCACATCCCGACCGGTATCGTCGCGGAATGCCAGGAAGGGCGAAGCCAGCACAGCAATAAGGCCCAGGCGCTCAAGGTACTCACCGCACGCATCCACGAAAAAGACCGMTCCGAGCGCGCCGCCAAGGACGCAGCCCTGCGCAAGGGGCTGGTGGGCACGGGCGACCGCAGCGACCGCATCCGCACCTACAACTTCCCGCAGGGGCGGCTGACCGACCACCGCATCAACCTGACGCTGTACAAGCTCCTGGCCATCATGGAAGGCGACCTGGGCGATGTGGTCACGGCCCTGCAGGTGGCGCGCGGCGCCGAGCTGCTGGCGGAGCTCGAGACCGCCAACAATGGCGCCTGAACATCAGAAGTTGAATAACAAAAAAGGCCTCTAGCCCAATCAGGATGTGCGCAAGCAGCTACTATTTTCATAGCACTTCAAGGAGGTTCAGTTGAGCGGACTTACCTGCGCGCAAGCCCTGGCTGCCGCTCAGGCATTGGGGCTGGACCGCCTGGATGCCCAGTTGTTATTGCTGCATGCGCTGGGCAAACCGGAGCATGCCCGCGCCTGGCTGCTGGCCCACGATACGGACGAACTGGCAGAAGATGTCGCGCAGCGTTTCCAGGCGCTGTGCCTGCGCCGCGCCAGCGGAGAACCGCTGGCTTACATCGTAGGCAGCAAGGAGTTTTTCGGCCTGACGCTTCAGGTGGATGCCCGTGTGCTGGTGCCGCGCCCCGACACCGAAACGCTGGTGAGCTGGGCGCTTGAGCTGCTGCAGGCCCCCGGCACGCCGCCAGAGCCGGGAATTCTGGACCTTGGCACCGGCAGCGGGGCCATTGCCCTGGCCATTGCCCACAGCCTGCAGACAACCGGCCGTCAGGGCCGCGTGACAGCCGTAGATGTGAGTGCATACTCACTCGATGTCGCCAGAGACAATGCGGCCCGCCTGAACCTGGATATCGATTTCATTCAAAGTCACTGGCTGCGGGAAGTCAGCGGGCACCTTCACCTGATCGTGAGCAACCCGCCCTACATTGCCAGCGCTGACCCACATCTGGCAGCCCTGGTTCACGAGCCCCTGGCAGCCTTGACC
>NZ_JBFUAZ010000469.1:0-3401 GCF_056406035.1 Polaromonas sp. P1_E1_2
TGATGGAGGCGCCGGCGCCCATCGGGCTGGGTGATGGCTGAAGCCTGCCCTGGGCCGGCACCGGGCATGTAGCCTGTCATACGTACCTGACGCGAATCCGTCTGCCCGTGAGCCTGCGGACCAGTCAGGCCGTGCGCAAGCAGCTATGAAATCAATAGCATGACTCTGCGGGCTTCTGTTTGTGTAGGGTGATGGCGGAGCCGCAAGCGGGCAGGGTCCTGCGCCGGGGCGCACATCATTCCTACAAGGCCGTCAGCAACACGCTCTGGCCGCGTGGGCACCGGCAACGCATAGTCTGGATATCTCCGCTAAAGGTTCAGGTGCCGCCTGGGCCGCACGCCATGACGCCTGAGAGCACAAGTCCGCCTTCCCGTCAGTCCTCCCGCGACGCCAGCAGCAACCAGCTCAGGGCCGTCGCGGCTTACATGAAAAACCACTCGCTGGTGTTGGCCACCGCCGAGTCCTGCACCGCAGGCCTGATCGCCGCACACCTCGCGGATGTGCCGGGTGCGGGGTCCTTGCTGGAGTCGGCTTATGTGGTGTATTCACCCCGGGCCAAACAGCGTTGCCTTGGGGTGAAAGCAGAAACCATCGAGCGCTGCAACCTCACCAGCGAAGAGGTGGCTGCCGAGATGGTGCGCGGCGCGATGCAAAAGAGCGAGGCCACCATGGCCATTGCCAACACCGGCGTGACCGACGGCACCGACCCGAAGATTCCCGCCGGCACGCAGTGCTTTGCCTGGATGTTTGCGGGGCGTGATGGACGTGGGGACGCGGTGTTCACCGAAACCCGCAGGTTCAGCGGTGACCGCAACAGCATCCGCGAGCAGGCGGCTGCCTATGCGCTCACGCAGATCCCGGCGCGCCACGCGGCGTTTCTTGAAACGGCAGCCAGGCGCGACCGCACCGGCTGACAAACCCGTCAGGCGACAAATTTCCTGTCGCGCAGCCAGTCGGCCAAACGCCCGGCAAACACCTTGTAGCCTTCCGCATTGGCGTGGATCTGGTCAGAACGCAATTCGCTGCGTGACAGCACATAAGACCAGGCATCGGCAAAAAGCGGGGTGGCTGTTTCCGCGGCGACCTCGGCATACACCTCATGGTCTTTCAGTGAGCCCATCGCGGCAGAAAGCAGCACGGGTTTGGGCTGCGCGATCAGCACCACCTGCGTGCTGGCAGCGGCGGTTTGCACAATCGACCTGATGGCAGCGCGGGTGCTGTCCAGCGGCATGTTGCGCAGAAAGTCGTTGCCGCCAATGCACACCAGCACCAGGCCTGGCTTGTTTTCCTGCAGCAGCGCCGGCAGGCGTGCCAGCGCACCGGCCGCTGTGTCGCCGTTGATGCCCGCGTTCTGCGTGATGTAGCCGGTCAGCAGTTCCAGCTGCTGCGGGTAGCTGGCGCCCGCCGGGGCGCCGTAGCCAAAGGTCAGCGAATCGCCCAGGCACAGCAGGGTGGCCTCCTTGGGCAGGGTCTTGCCTTTGGGCCCGGCTTTTCTGGAGCAAGCCGCAGCCAACAGCAGCGCAGAGCAGGCAGCGCCCAGCAGGAGTTGGCGGCGAAGGGAATGGTGATGCGAGTCCATGCGTCGTGCCGGTTTATTTCAGGTTATCGGGTGGAGCCGGGTGCGCGGCCGGCGCCTTGTCTTCCGGATGCAGCTGCTTGCGGCTCAGCGAAGGGATGATCAGCATGCGCACAGTCTAACCATGCCAAAGCGCATCTGGACACCACTGCAAGCGCGAGGTAATGCAAGGGTAATCACTGCGTAATGACGGGGTAAAGCTCCGTTTGCCTTACACGGTATTCACAAGAGCGGGCCAACAATGGTTTTACTGAAGCGCAAAGGCCTTTGAAAGCAGCGATTCAGGAGCAGCCCCCACGGCCGCTTGCCGAGACGGAGATTTATAGCCGCCACCGCAAGTTGCCCACCGGGTTGCTGGCAATCAAACGCACAAGCATTCCAAGGAGAACCCCATGAAATCGAAATTCCTCACTGTCTCGTTGTTAGCCTCAGCCCTGTTCGCCGGGCTGGGGTTTGCACCTGCCATGGCGCAGGGTACTAATACACCCGGCATTGACCAGGCGCAGCAAGCCATCAGCGCGCGTATTCAGCAGGGTCTGGCCTCCGGCCACATCACGCCGTCCGAAGCGCAGGTGCTGTACCGCCGCGACCAGGAGATCGCGGCTCGCGAGGCGCGTTTTAAATCCAACGGCGTTGCCACACCACAAGAGCGCCAGCAGCTGCGCGCTGACCTGGACGGCCTCAGCGCCGAAGTGGAACGCATGATGAACAACCGCGATGTGGCGGGCAGGCCTGGCAATGCCGGCAATACCCCCGGCATCGACAACCGTGAATTCCAGATCAGCCAACGCATTGACGAAGGCGTGCGCACGGGTCACATCACGCAACGCGAAGCCGCCAGGCTGCACCAGCGTGAACGCCGCATTGAGCGCCACGAGGCCCAATTCAAGTCCGACGGCGTGGTGACCGCGCAGGAGCGCCGCCAGCTGCGCAACGAGCTGACATCGCTGCGCGACGACGTGGAACGCATGATGAACAACCGCCGCCGCGGTTAAGCGGCTAAGTAAAGCGCTGTTCGGGGGCGCCGCCACGCGGTGCCTGGACAGCTGCCATGCGCAAGCAAGGCGCGCCGGTGCCTATTGAGGCGCCGGCGCCTTTTTTTTGCCTGCTGCATCGCGCGTGTTGCGCCGGCGTGGGCGGCGGRCGCACGCTTCAGGCGTGTCATTGACCTGCATCAATACGCGAGCAGCGGGCGGCTTATAAAGTGGCTTTTTTTTCTGCGTCGCCGCACGCATTCAGCTATGCCCATAGAGCTTTACCGTGACGACAGGCATGCCTGCCTGATGTTCACCGACCTGATCGAGGAAGACGCGCATGCCGTCCAGTCCAACCAGTTCCTGATTGTCGACAACGGCACCGGCGCCGTGATCGACCCGGGCGGCAACCTGGCGTTCAACGAATTGTTCCTGGGCATGTCGCGCCACTTCAGCCCGCAAAAACTGTCTTACATCATCGCCTCCCACGCCGACCCCGACATCATTGCCTCGCTGGACCGCTGGCTCACGTCCACTCCGGCACAGCTGGTGATCTCGCGTGTGTGGGAGCGTTTTGTGCCGCACTTCACCAAGGTCGGCAAGACCGAGCAGCGCCTGGTCGGCGTGCCCGACAGCGGCGGGCGGTTGCCGCTGGGGCAGAGCGAGCTGTGGCTGTTGCCCGCGCACTTCCTGCACTCGGAAGGCAACTTCCATTTTTATGATCCCATCAGCCGCATCCTGTTCACCGGTGATCTCGGTGTGTCGATGATGTCAGGCCGGACGGCGCAGGTGCCCGTCACCGACCTGAAGCCCCATCTGCCGTTGATGGAGGGCTTCCACAAGCGCTACAT
>NZ_JBFUAZ010000470.1:0-3397 GCF_056406035.1 Polaromonas sp. P1_E1_2
TCCTTGATGGCCGCATTGAGCATGCCGGGCAGTTTCAGGTCCGCGCCGTACACCTGCTTGCCGGTGACCTTGTCCAGCGTGTCCAGCCTTGCCAGGCGCTTGCCCACGAGCTTCCAGTCTTTCGGGTCTTTGAGCTTGACCTCGGTGGGGGGCGCCACCTTGGCTGCCGCAATCGTCACTTTGCCGTAGGTGGTTTTGCGGCCCGATGGCGTGTGRGTRATCACGCTGCTGGCSGCKGTGCATTCGGCCGCCGGCACCTTCCATTCATCGGCTGCGGCYTGCACCAGCATCATKCGGGCGGTGGCKCCGCCYTTGCGCACATAGTCGTGCGATTCACGGATCCCGCGGCTGCCGCCGGTGGAGAAGTTGCCCCAGGCCCGGTTGCGCGCCAGGTTCTGACCGGGTGTCGGGTATTCGGTGGTGACTTTGGCCCAGTTGCATTCCAGTTCTTCTGCCACGAGTTGCGCGAGCCCGGTCAGGCTGCCCTGGCCCATTTCAGAGCGGGCGATGCGGATGACCACTGTGTCGTCGGGGCGCACAACGACCCAGGCATTGATCTCCGGCGAGGCTGCGCCCTGGGTCGCCGCCGTGCCGGCGAACGGAATGTGAAAACCGACGATGAGGCCGGCCGAGGCGCCCGAGGCCAGGAAGCGGCGGCGCGAGAGACGCAGAGGGTTTGCGGAGGGCAGGGGGATGGCGCTCATGTCGTGCTCCCGTCGGTGTGCTGAATGGCGAGCGCCGCGCTTTTGGTGTTGCCACCTGCGGCAACAACCTTGATGGCGGCGCGGATGCGGTTGTAGGTGCCGCAGCGGCAGATGTTGGTCATCGCCTCATTGATGTCGGCATCGGTCGGGTTCGGTTTGGCCTTGAGCAGCGCCGCCGCCGTCATCACCATGCCGCACTGGCAATAGCCGCACTGCGGAACGTCCAGCGCRACCCAGGCCTTYTGTATGGGGTGCGAGCCGTCSGGYGASARACCTTCAATGGTCACGATTTTTTCGGTCGCACTCACCGTCGAGACGGGGCGCACGCAACTGCGTGTAGGCACACCATCGATGTGCACGGTGCAGGCGCCGCAGGCCGCGATGCCGCAACCGTATTTGGTGCCGGTCAGCCCGAGCTGTTCGCGGATGACCCACAGCAGCGGTGTGTCGTCCTCCACTTCAAACTCACGCACGGTACCGTTGACGTTCAGTTTTGCCATGGATGCGCTCCTCAATATTTGAAGGAAGGATGGGCCGGATGACTGGGGATAGTAGCGCTGGTGCATGTCAAATGCACCCGGCAATGCTATACCTGAGTAATGTGCTGACTTGCGCTTGGCAATAAAGTTCGGCCGGGTAAACCCTTGTGAGACCGGCGCTTTTCGTCAGTGAACTTCTGCCAGCGGCAGGCCAGTGAAAGCCGCGTAGCGTTGAGCGGCAAGCCGCAGTGCGCCGGCGCTGCCGCGCGGCAGCGGCGCGAAGGGCGCTGTGCTGATACTGAGCGCGCCTTTTTTTACCTCCGCCTGCCAGGTGCCGGCCACGCGCCCACCGACCAGCAGCGCCGGGCGGAACAGGCCATTGGGCGTCATGAGCTTGCCGGCGTGTTCGCTGTCGATGATGGCTTTGCGGTCCGTGTAGCCCAGCACGTATTCGTCGAAGCCGGCGAGTAATTGAAGCGCGGGCTTGCCAGCCGGCGGTAAAGGCGTGCGTTTGAACCACCACACGGTGTTCCCGTCAAACAGTGCCTGTGCCAGGCCGGCTTCGGCCATCTCCAGCGCCGCCCTGGCTTCGCCGGCGGCCAGCCCTGACCACCAGGAAAAATCGGCCAGAGTGGCGGGGCCATGGCTGGCAAAGTAGCGCTGCGCCAGTTGTTTGAGTGCGTCCTCGCGAGGCAGCTCCTTGCCTGCTTCGAGTCCGGGAGGCAGCCATTCATCAAGCAGTGTGTAGGTGGCCTGCTTGCCGCGCGGATCGCCCAGACAGATCAGCCCAACTTGGGCCGCGCGGTACAGGATGCGCCCCCCGCGATGGCCTTCAGTGTTGACGCGATGCTGCGCGAGCGCAGCAAAAAGTTCCAGGCGTGTGAGCTGCCGGCCGCCTTCCAGGCACTGCCGGATGGCCGGAAGGATTTTGCGGAAGGCCGCCTCATCCAGCTGAACCTCACGGTAGGCTGCCGCGGTGCGGGTCAGCAAAGCCGGCGCGGCCAGGGCCAGCAGCCAGCGCAGGTCGGCGGCCGCTACCAAGTGCAGTGTGCCGCGCAGGACCCAGCTGCGGACCACCTTGCGTTGGGACAGTGCCTGTTCAATCGACGCGTCAGTGATGGCCGCAGCGGTTGCGAGGCGCGAGCCAACTGCCCAGCGGGCGTGGGCATATTCCTGTGCCTGCACGGCGCCAAACCACTGCACGGCCTGATCGACGCGTTTGAAATTTGAGGCCACAGGCGGGGCGGTTGGCACAAGGCGCTGGCTGGCCTGCCGCAGCGCGAGCAGTTCCTGCCGCGAGATCTCCGCCATGCTCAGGCAACGTTTTCAAGCATGGCGAGCATGCGGCTTTGCCAGGCTGCGGGAGAGAACCGTTCGCGCAGCAGTTGCTGCGACGCCTGCACCATGGCCTGGCGACGGGGTACGTCTGCCAGCAGGTCGGCGCATGCCAGGGGCATGTCCTTGAGGTCTGCCATGACCAGGTGAACGCCCGGCTCGATGCCGAAATCTTCGCCACCCTCAAAGATGTCGGAAACGACGGCCGTGCCGGCCGCCCAGCTTTCGAATGTCCGGAACTGGTCGAAGTAAGTGTGTTCCGGGTCGGCATGGATGTTCAGGTTGATGCGCGCACCGGCGCGGCAGGCGTCGCGCGCGGCGCCCCACAGGCCGCTCCAGACGAACTCGGCCTTCAGGGTGGGCGCCGTGCCGGCGAAGTATTGCTCGGCATCCCGCCGCCGGGGCGTGTCGCCGCCCAGCATGATGATGTCGCGGGTTCTCTGCGCTTCGGGAAGGGGCGTTCGCACATGTTTGCCGGCCACCATATAGGGCAGCTGGCAAGTGGCAAGTGCCGGGAAATGCTGTGCGAGGTAGCGTGCTATGGAGGAATCCATCGCCAGCACAGCGTGCAAGCCGGGTGCGATGGCGTCGAAAAGATCGGTCTTGTACCGATGTACGGTAGCCAGTGCATTCTTTGTCAATGGATCAAACATCCACAGCACGTGCTTGCCGTTGCGCGGCAGGCCCTGCACGGAAAAACGGGGCAGTGCATAAATTCCGGCAATCAGCAGGTTGACGTCGCAGTGGCCGACATCGGGCAACGGCGCGTCGGTGCTGGTGCCCAGGTCAATGAACTCCACGTCATGGCCAGCCTTCACCAAAACGTCCATCCACAAGCGCGAAGCGTTGCCAAACAAGGTGTCGATGTCGGTGTAGATG
>NZ_JBFUAZ010000471.1:0-3382 GCF_056406035.1 Polaromonas sp. P1_E1_2
GACCAAGGTCATGCTGGTGCAGGGCACGGGATTTAACTGGCCCGAGCCGGACCACTTTCGCATCGTCTTCCTGCCGCATGAGGAAGACCTGCGCGAAGCCATTGGCCGCATTGCGAAGTTCCTCGAGAACTACCGCAACAACCGAACTTGACCCTGCATTCGGCCCCATTCCTTTTCCTCGCTCTTTTGGGGGCAGGACTCCAAGATCAACGTAAAGCAAGACCTCAGCGACTATGAAACCGACGAATTTGAGCCCGATCCGGGTAGGCCTTCTGGGCATTGGCACCGTGGGCAGCGGCACCTATAACGTACTGCAGCGCAACCAGGAAGAAATCCGCCGCCGCGCCGGCCGCGGTATTGAGATCACCATGGTGGCCGACCTCGACGTGGCGCGCGCCAAAGCCGCGGTGGGCGCGGGTGTGCAGGTGGTCGACGACGCCCGCAAGGTCGTGGCCAGCCCCGACGTCGATATCGTGATCGAGCTCATTGGCGGCTATGGCATCGCCAAACAGCTGGTGCTCGAAGCCATCGAAGCCGGCAAGCACGTAGTCACCGCCAACAAGGCGCTGTTGGCTGTGCACGGAACCGAGATTTTTGCGGCGGCCCACCGCAAGGGCGTGATGGTGGCGTTTGAAGCGGCCGTGGCCGGCGGCATCCCCATCATCAAGGCTTTGCGCGAAGGCCTCACCGCCAACAGCATCCAGTGGATCGCCGGCATCATCAACGGCACTACCAATTTCATCCTGTCCGAAATGCGCGACAAGGGCCTGGACTTCGACGTCGTGCTGAAAGAAGCGCAGCGCCTGGGCTACGCCGAAGCCGACCCCACCTTCGACATCGAAGGCGTGGACGCCGGCCACAAGGTCACGCTGATGTCAGCCATTGCTTTCGGCATCCCGGTGCAGTTCGACAAGGCCTACGTTGAGGGCATCACGGGTCTCGCCGCACAAGACATCCGCTATGCCGAGCAGCTTGGCTACCGCATCAAGCTGCTGGGCATCACCAAGCGCGCCGCCAACGGCATCGAGCTGCGCGTGCATCCCAGCCTGGTGCCGGCCAAACGTTTGATCGCCAACGTTGAAGGCGCGATGAACGCCGTGGTGGTGCAGGGCGACGCCGTCGGCACCACGCTGTACTACGGCAAGGGCGCGGGCAGCGAGCCCACCGCCAGCGCCGTGATCGCCGACCTGGTGGACATTGCCCGCCTGCACACCGCAGACCCAGAACACCGCGTGCCGCACCTGGCTTTCCAGCCCGACGCGATGAGCGATTTGCCCGTGGTGCCCATGTCCGAAGTTGTCACCAGCTACTACCTGCGCCTGAAAGTCGCCGACGAAGCCGGCGTGCTGGCCAAGGTCACGGGGATCCTGGCCGGCGCGGGCATCAGCATTGATGCGGTGCTGCAGCGCGAAGCTGATGAAGTGGGCGGTGAGGGTTCCACGCACACCGACCTCATCATCCTCACGCACGAGTGCGTGGAAGCAAAGATGAACGAAGCCCTGGCGCAAATGCAGGCGCTGCCCACGGTGCTGGCGCCCATCACGCGCATCCGCAAGGAGGAGCTGGCCTGATGTTGTACATCTCCACTCGCGGCCACGCCGACCGCAAGCGTTTTTGTGAAATCCTGCTCGAAGGTCTCGCGCCTGATGGCGGCCTCTACTTGCCCGAGCAATATCCGCAGGTGGATGCTGCCACGCTGCAGAAGTGGCGCAGCCTGTCTTACGCTGAACTGGCGTTCGAGGTTCTTTCGCTCTACGTCGACGACATTCCCGCCGCCGACCTCAAAGCCATCTGCAACAAGACCTACACCGAAGAGGTGTTCGGCACAAAAGCCATCGTTCCGCTGAAAAAGCTTGAAGACGGCCTCTACCTCGAAGCCCTGTCCAACGGCCCCACGCTGGCCTTCAAGGACATGGCCATGCAGCTGCTGGGCAACCTGTTCGAATACGAACTGGCACGCCGCGGTGAAGAGCTCAACATCCTGGGCGCCACCAGCGGCGACACCGGCAGCGCGGYCGAATACGCCATGCGCGGCAAAAAGGGCGTGCGCGTTTTCATGACTTCGCCCAACGGCCGCATGAGCCCTTTCCAGCAGGCGCAAATGTTCAGCCTGCAGGATGAAAACATCCACAATATCGCGGTTGACGGCGTGTTCGATGACTGCCAGGACATCGTCAAGGCCGTGTCCAACGACCTGGCGTTCAAGCGCCAGTACAAGATCGGCACGGTCAACTCGATCAACTGGGCGCGGCTGATGGCGCAGGTTGTGTACTACTTCGCCGGTTAYTTCCAGGCCACGARCARCAACACCGAGAAGGTCAAYTTCACSGTCCCTTCMGGCAACTTCGGCAATGTCTGCGCYGGCCAYGTSGCCCGCATGATGGGCCTGCCCATAGCCAAGCTGGTGGTGGCCACCAACGAAAACGACGTGCTCGACGAGTTCTTCCGCACCGGCGTTTACCGCGTGCGCAGCAGCGCCGACACACACGAAACCTCCAGCCCGTCCATGGACATTTCCAAGGCTTCGAACTTCGAGCGCTTTGTGTTTGACCTGCTGGGCCGTGACGGCGCCAAGACCAAAGCCTTGTTCCATGACCAGCTCGGCAGCCAGGGCTACTTTGACCTGAGCGCGGAGGCAGCCTTCAAGTCGGCCGCGCAGCGCTACGGTTTTGTGAGCGGCAAGAGCACCCATGCCGACCGGCTGGCCACCATCCGCGACACCTACAAACGCTTCGGCACCATGATCGACACCCACACCGCCGACGGCGTGAAGGTGGCGCGCGAGCAGTTGCAACCCGGTGTGCCCATGATCGTGCTGGAGACTGCGCTTCCCATCAAGTTCGCGGCGACCATTGAAGAAGCCCTGGGCCAATTGCCCACGCGGCCGGCGAAGTTCGAAGGCATTGAGGCCTTGCCGAAACGCGTCAAGGTGCTGCCGGCCGATGCAGCCGTGATCAAACGCTACATTGCCGACAATGTGCATTAAATCGGGCTGTAGCCCATATCTGACTTGCGCAAGCAGCTATATTTTTAATAGCGGCCTGGGCGTCTTCCGGCCTTTCTTTCTGTGAGAGCGACATCATGAACGTGGTCGGATTTGCCGGGTATTCCGGTTCGGGCAAGACGACACTGGTCGAAAAGCTGATCCCGGCACTGAAGGCCAGAGGCCTGCGCGTGTCGGTGGTCAAGCATGCGCACCACAAGTTCGACATTGACCATCCCGGCAAAGACACTTTCCGGCATCGCCAGGCCGGTGCCTTTGAAGTGGTCGTGGCCTCGCCAAACCGGCTTGCGCTGATGCGTGAATTTGAAAAGCCGTCCGAGCTCACCGTTCACCAGCTGATCGCCGAGCTGTATGGCGGCGTGGACTGGGTGCTGGTAG
>NZ_JBFUAZ010000472.1:0-3368 GCF_056406035.1 Polaromonas sp. P1_E1_2
CCGCAAAGGGAAGCAGCAGGTGCGGACCTGTGAAATGAGTGGGGGAATTGGCTGACATGGGGCTATTGTCCGGGATGCCACAATTGGCGTTCAAATTTGGGCGCTCAAATCGCACCCTATAAGAATCCGTTCGAGCTGGCCACCCGTGGCCCGCAACGACTACCAGGTTGAGTATGCAAATTCCTTATGAGCTGATAGTGGGCTGGCGCTACACCCGCGCCGGCCGCGCCACCCGGCGCAACGGCTTTATTTCTTTTATTTCAGGCGTGTCCATGCTGKGCATTGCGCTCGGTGTGGCCGCGCTCATCATCGTGCTCAGCGTGATGAACGGCTTCCAGAAGGAAGTGCGAGACCGCATGCTGGGTGTGATCTCGCACATCGAGGTATTCGCCCCCAACGGCGCTGCCTTGCCCAATCCGGAAAAAACCCTGGCTGAAATCAAGGCCAACCCSCAGGTCACCGGCGCCGCCACCTTYRTCGCSGCSCARGCCCTGCTGGCGCGCGGYGAAGACATGAAGGGCACCSTCGTRCGCGGCATAGACCCGGCMCTCGAAGGCCAGGTCACCGACCTCGCCGTGACGTCCGGCCCCACGCTAGCCAAGCTGGTGCCCGGCAATTTCGGCGTGGTGCTGGGCGGCGAGCTGGCCCGCGCCATGGGCGTGCGTGAGGGCGATAGCGTCACGTTGATCGCGCCCAGCGGCCAGGTCACCCCGGCGGGCGTGGTGCCGCGCCTGAAGCAGATGACAGTGGTCGGCACCTTTGACTCCGGCCATTTCGAATACGACTCGGCGCTGGTCATGATGCACCAGGACGACGCCGCGCGGATATTCCGCCTCGAAGGCCCCACCGGCATCCGCATCAAGCTCAAAGACCTGCACCAGGCGCGCGAAGTCGCGTTTGAGCTGTCAAGAAGCCTGAGCGGTGATTTGCTGATTCGCGACTGGACCCGCCAGAACAAAACCTGGTTTGCCGCCGTGCAGCTTGAAAAACGCATGATGTTCATCATCCTCACGCTCATCGTGGCAGTCGCGGCCTTCAACCTCGTCAGCACGCTGGTGATGACGGTGACCGACAAGCGCGCCGACATCGCCATCCTGCGCACGCTGGGCGCCAGCCCCAAAAGCATCATGAAAATTTTTATGGTGCAGGGCGCACTGGTCGGCGTCATCGGCACGCTCTCGGGCCTCGTTCTGGGCCTGGGCATTGCCTTCAACATCGACGTCATCGTGCCGGCCATTGAACGCGCGCTCAACGCCAGCTTTTTGCCCAAAGACATTTATCTCATCAGCCGCATGCCGAGTGAACCGCAATACGCCGACATCATGCCGATCGTCGTCATCTCCCTGGTGCTGTCTTTCCTGGCCACCATCTACCCTAGCTGGCGCGCCAGCCGCGTGAACCCCGCGGAGGCCCTCCGTTATGAGTGAACTCAAGAACGACATGACGAATACGCTGCAAAGCACCAACGCGAACGGCGAAGTAGTGCTCAAAGCCAACGGCCTCACCAAACGCTTCCACGAAGGCCTGATCGACCTGACCGTACTCCACGGCGTAGACCTGCAGGTCCACGCCGGCGAGACGCTGGCCATCGTCGGCGCCTCAGGCTCCGGCAAAAGCACACTGCTGCATTTGATGGGCGGCCTCGACGCCCCCACCAGCGGACAGGTCGAACTCAAAGGCAAAACGCTGTCGTCGTTGTCACCCCAACAACAAGGCGACCTGCGCAACAAGCACCTGGGCTTTGTCTACCAGTTCCACCACCTGTTGCCCGAATTCAGCGCACTAGACAACGTCGCCATGCCGCTGTGGATTCGCCGCGAGTCTCCTGCGGAGTGCGTGCGGGTCGCGACCAAGATGCTTGCGGCCGTGGGACTGAAAGACCGCATTCACCACCGGCCCGCGGAGCTCTCAGGTGGTGAGCGCCAGCGCGTCGCGATTGCCCGTGCCCTCGTCACACAACCGGCTTGCGTGCTGGCCGATGAGCCCACCGGTAATTTGGATCGTTCTACCGCTGACGGCGTGTTTGAACTGATGCTGCAACTCGCGCGCGACTTCGGCACAGCCTTTGTGCTGGTCACGCATGATGAAACGCTGGCTTCGCGTTGCGGGCGGCGTTTCAGGTTGGTCTCGGGGCGTTTGTCGGAGTGGGGTTGAGCGACAGCATCGATGCCAAGTGACCGCGTCGATTGCGAGGCTAGTTGGGTAGTTGGTCCACGGACTCCATGATGCTTCGGGGTCTGCCCGATCTGACGGGGGAATTTGCAGCATCAATCTGCGATGGTGCTGGTAGGCTTCGTATGGCGAGCGAGTCTTTGACGGGCTTCAGTTTCGCGTGGTGAGCCGTTAAGCTGTCAGCTTGCAAGGCTTGCCGGATACGCGGCAGCACAAGCATTGCACCGTGAACGCTGAGGTGGTCGTCGTCAAAATACCGGAACATCTCGCGGTCGACCAGAGGGCAGACAGCAGCATTGCATAGCAGGTCGTTGAATGACAAAACTTCAGCACCATTCATCGCCTCTCGATCAATCTGTGCGTTTACCCACTGCTGATCTGCAAGATGTGTATCGGTTGGAACTGCCGCGTCATTGATGGAATCAGTGTTGTAGCGTAATCGCCGTAGCACTTTCTTTGGATCGACCAGCTGTTGTGGTACGTCCTTGAAGATGAAAATCTTGACACCCGCACGCTTGTAGCGCTCCACGGTTTGACTAAGCCCGACGACAAATGATTCGCGTGACATGGCTTTCGAGTTCGGCAAGCGCATGTTCGTCGATAGAAAGTTGAGGTCCCAAGGCCGGGTCTTGCCCCCGGTGTAGTAAGTCCATCTGGCAAAGAGAAAAACGGCCGGGATGCCATTCTTCACTACATAGTCGAAAGCGCGCTCGTTCAAGAGCAAGCAATCTACCGCACCTTCCTTGTCGCGTACCGACTGGATGCCAAGCAAATGTGGGCAACCGGATGCGCCAGCAAAGGCGATCCGCTCACGATTTTCTGTCGATAGCGCCTCAAGCGCGGGCAGCACGCTGAGCGCGTGGCTGTCGCCTATGACGAATGTCGAGACTGGCCCGGATTTGCCCCAGGTACACATCCACGTTTCTGCCGTGTGCGCTGAAGGAAGGTCGAAGCAGTCCTTAGCCTGCGGACTCATCGCGATGCTCTTATCGAAACGAGCCCAGTACTGAATCCAGGGACGCTGGCCCAAGCCTTCCGTTTGCAATGCAAGGAAGCCGCCCATGCCGGCCAGGATCAGCGGAGCAAGGAGAAAACCGGCGAGACGTGGTTGAGAAAGCCTTCTGGCCGAGCGGACTGGGCGCTCAATAAAGGCAAAAGTTAGCCAGGCAAGAACAAAGCTAGCTGCAACCGCCGCA
>NZ_JBFUAZ010000473.1:0-3367 GCF_056406035.1 Polaromonas sp. P1_E1_2
TGTCGAGCCAGCCTGGCACCACGGCTCTCTGGAAATGCGGGTACAGCACCAATCCCGGCGATGACCCCGCCTCCCCTGCCGTGCCCCCGCGGTGATAGTTCAGGTGCAGGTGGTAGTCTGTGATGCCCCCATCCCAGTAGGCGCCGGGCGGCGCGCCGGGGATGTTGCGCACGGAGCGCAGCACAAAAGGGATGGAACAGCTGGCCTGAAGCGCCGGCTGAAAATTGGCTTCGTCCATCGGCACCTGGCGGGTCCGGTAGTCGGCAGTCGCAAACGGCAAGGGGGCGTTCCGGGTGGAAAACACGACGCGCTCCAGCCACGCGCCCATGGCCTTGCGGTGCAGGCTGTTGGTGAGGAAGGCACCGAAGTAGCCCAGCGGCGTGGCCACCTTGTGCTCACGGCCCAGCATGTGGCGGCCACGCGAGGTGACGATGTGCAGCCGATAGCGGGGATTTCCAATCACTTCCTG
Organism: Polaromonas sp. P1_E1_2; assembly: GCF_056406035.1. Taxonomy (NCBI): domain Bacteria; kingdom Pseudomonadati; phylum Pseudomonadota; class Betaproteobacteria; order Burkholderiales; family Comamonadaceae; genus Polaromonas; species Polaromonas sp. P1_E1_2. The sequence goes on from NZ_JBFUAZ010000473.1 coordinate 470, forward strand.
CACCCTGCCCCCGTAGAAAACCTTCAGGCTCTGGCCGAACTGCTCGCTGACGGCATCGGCGGTCGGGCGCTTCTGGCCGGGCTTGAGTTCGTAATGCTGGTGGATGTAATCGGTTTCGAGGCGCTGAAATGCGGCCGCCGGGTTGGCCAGGCAGGCCGTGGCCATGCGCCATGCGCCTATGGACGCACCGACCAGGTCCACCGGATGGCTGCTTTGCGCCAGCCAGTCCCCAAAGATAAAGCGGTCCAGTGCGCCAAGGATCAAGCCCTTGGGTCCGCCTGCCGCCCCGGGTACCACGGCAATGTCTGCCGGCTTGAGGCCGTTTTGCTCGATATGCCGGCGTGCCTTGGGGCCGGCGTAAATGCGGAGGGCTTGCATGGAGGTGGATGGTTGCTATTATTTTGATAGCTGGTTGCGCCCGTCAGTCAAGCGCCAGGGCCTGATTTAACCCTAAAAATGGGTCAATTCATGCCTTTCTGGCGACCTGACGTCATGCGCACAATTATTTCTTCAGTGCCGCCAGCTTGCTGAAGGCCGACTCCATGGCGGTCGCGGCGGCCGGTTGTGGTGCGCCTGGGCGGCTTCCATAGTTGCCGCCGCGGTTTTGCCCGCCCGGCGGCCGCGCGCTTTCAAAGCGGTTGTCACGCGGGCCGTCGCGGCGGGCCGGTGCGGCGTCGAGCTTCATGGTGAGTCCAATGCGCTTGCGCGCCACATCGACTTCGGTGACGCGCACTTTGACGATGTCGCCGGTTTTTACGACCTCACGCGCGTCGGTCACGAACTTGTTGGAAAGCTGGCTCACATGCACCAGGCCGTCCTGGTGCACGCCGATGTCGATAAAGGCGCCGAAGGCGGCCACGTTGCTGACCGTGCCTTCCAGCGTCATGCCTTCCTTCAAATCCTTGATGTCTTCCACACCGTCGTTAAAGCGCGCCACCTTGAAGTCGGGGCGCGGGTCGCGGCCGGGCTTTTCAAGTTCGGCAATGATGTCCTTGACGGTGATCACGCCGAACTGCTCATTGGCAAACAGCTCCGGCTTCAGGGTCTTGAGCATTTCGGCCCGGCCCATGAGCTCGGCCACCGGCTTGCCGGTGTGGGCCATGATCTTTTCAACCACCGGGTAGGTTTCGGGGTGCACGCCGGTCATGTCCAGGGGGTTGCTGCTGCTGCGCAGGCGCAGGAAGCCCGCGCTCTGCTCAAAAGTTTTGGCGCCCAGGCCGGTCACCTTGAGCAAATCGGCACGGCTGGCAAACGCGCCATTGGCATCACGCCAGCGCACCACCGACTTGGCCACCGTTTGCGACAGGCCCGACACGCGCGCCAGCAGCGGCACGCTGGCGGTGTTCAGGTCTACGCCGACGCTGTTCACGCAGTCTTCGACCACGGTGTCCAGGCTGCGCGCCAGGTCGCTCTGGTTCACGTCGTGCTGGTACTGGCCAACGCCGATCGATTTCGGGTCGATCTTGACGAGCTCGGCCAGGGGGTCTTGCAGGCGGCGCGCAATGCTGGCCGCGCCGCGCAGGCTCACGTCCACGTCGGGCATTTCCTGCGAAGCGAATTCACTGGCTGAATAAATGGAGGCACCGGCCTCGCTGACCACGACTTTTTCAATGGCCTGTTCCACTTTGGCCATTCCCTTGATCAGGTCCGCTGCCAGCTTGTCGGTTTCGCGGCTGGCTGTGCCATTGCCGATGGCGATCAGGTTGACGCCATGCTTTTCGCACAGCCTGGCCAGCGTGTGCAGGGAGCCATCCCAGTCCTTGCGTGGCTCGTGCGGGTAGACCGTGGAGGTCTCCACCAGCTTGCCGGTGGCGTCGACCACGGCCACCTTCACGCCGGTACGAATGCCCGGGTCCAGACCCATCACCACGCGCGGGCCGGCGGGCGCCGCCAGCAGCAGGTCGCGCAGGTTGTCGGCAAACACCTTGATGGCGACTTTCTCGGCMTCTTCGCGCAAACGGGTAAAGAGGTCGCGCTCGAGCGAAAGGCTGAGCTTGACGCGCCAGGTCCAGGCCACGGCCTTGCGGATCAAATCATCCGCCGGGCGTGCCTTGTGGCTCCAGCCCAGGTGCAGCGCGATCTTGCCTTCGGCGATGCTGGGCTTGCCGGGCTCGGCCTGCTCGGGCAACACCAGCTTGGCATCCAGAATCTCGAGCCCGCGGCCGCGAAAGACCGCCAGCGCACGGTGCGAAGGCACACGGCCAATCGGCTCGTCGTAGTCGAAGTAGTCACGGAATTTGCTGTTGTCGGCGTTGTTCTCGTCTTTGCCGGTCACCAGCTTGGAGCTGAACAGCCCTTCGCTCCAGAGCCAGTGGCGCAGCGACTGCACCAAACCGGCATCTTCGGCCCAGCGTTCACTGAGGATGTCGCGCACGCCGTCGAGCACGGCTTGCACAGTGGTGAAGTCGTCACCGCTTTCGTTCTTTTCGGCCTTCACAAAGGCCGCGGCTTCGTCGGCAGGTACCAGCGACGGGTCGGCAAACAGCTTGTCGGCCAGCGGCTCGATGCCGGCTTCACGCGCAATCTGGCCCTTGGTGCGCCGCCTGGGCTTGAAGGGCAGGTACAGATCTTCGAGGTCTTGCTTGGTGGCGGCAAACTCGATGGCTGCACGCAACTCGGGCGTGAGCTTGCCCTGCTCTTCAATGCTTTTGAGCACGGCTTCGCGTCGCTCTTCCAGCTCGCGCAGGTAGCCCAGCCGGTATTCCAGCTCGCGCAACTGGATGTCGTCCAGCCCGCCGGTGGCTTCCTTGCGGTAGCGCGCGATGAAGGGAACCGTGGCGCCGCCGTCAAGCAGCTCTACGGCCGCCTTGATCTGGTGTTCCTGGACTTTGATTTCTGCCGCGATCTGGCGGATGATTTTCTGCATATTGAAAGAGATGTTCGAAAAAGCTCGGAAAA
>NZ_JBFUAZ010000474.1:0-5856 GCF_056406035.1 Polaromonas sp. P1_E1_2
GGCGTAAACAGGCCGCCGTAAATGCCGCCGAAGACGATCAGGAAGATGATGGCGATGGGCAGTATGCCCAACGCGGAGGCCATCGTCATCGGCGGCCTGTCGTTGTCTACCTCGGGCGCCTGTCCGGGCACCAGCCGCACGTAGATGGCAATGGCCACCATGTAGCCGAACATCGCGATGATGCCCGGCACCATGGCCGCCGCAAACAGCTTGGCGATATTCTGCTCGGTGAGGATGGCGTAAATCACCAGCGGCACCGATGGGGGGATCAGGATGCCCAGGGTGCCGCCGGCTGCCAGAGTGCCCGTGGCAAGCCGGCCTGAATAACCGTGGCGTTTCATCTCTGGCAGTGCCACGCCGGTGATGGTGGCGGCCGTGGCCACCGAGGAGCCGCAGATGGCGCCGAATGCCGCACAAGCCAGGATGGACGCCATGGCCAGACCGCCCTTGAAGCGGCCCATCACGCCTGCCGCAAAACCGAACAGCGCGCGGCTGATGCCGCCCTGCGTCGCGAAATGCCCCATCAGGATGAAGAGCGGAATCACCGACAGGTCGTAGCTGGCAAAGCGCGCAAAGGCCTGGGTGTTGAGGAAGCTGGAAAACGGCCCCCAGCCGGTCTGCATCACGTAACCGATGGCGCCCGCGGTAAACATGGCAACTGCGATAGGCACGCGCACGGCCATGAAGACCAGCATGATGCCGAAAATGACGAGAGCCAGCGTGATGGAGCTCATACGTGTGCCTCCAGCTCGTCCAGCGGATTGTGCGGCGCATGGGCGTCGCCGAAGCCGAAGACGGATTGGTACACACCGATCACGCAGGTCAGCACAAAGGGCGGAACCATGGCGGCATACACCGTCCATTCGGGAAATCCCAGGATCTGGGTTTCAGAGTGCGTGTTGTACGAATTGAGGCCGCCCAGCACCGTGCGCCAGGCCAACAGGGCAAACACCAGGCCCAACAGCAAGGCACCGAAACGGTCCAGCCTGTCGTTCGAGGTTTCGCCCAGTTTGGCGGTGAAGAAGTCGACGATGATGTTGCCGCGTTTGATCTGGCAAAGGGGCATGAACAGCGCGATCGCGGCCCCGGTGACCACACCGGTGAGTTCGAAGTCGCCGACGAGGGTCGCGCCCAGCAGGTTGCGGCCAATCAGGCTGGCACAGGTCATGAGCGTGATCACCGTGAGCAGAACGCCGGCCAGCACAGCGCAGAATTTTGCAAGGGACTGCAGGATTTTCAAGAAGGCTCTCCAAAAAGCAGGTCTTGGCATTTGGGAGCTCCCAAAAACCGGGTAAGCCGATTATCAGAATTGAGGAGGCAAGCAGTCAGGCGGGTTACCCCGGGTAAAACGGGGTATTTGCGCGGTGATTAAAGCAGTTGCGCGGTTATCGCGCAGCTGCCCCGCCGTGACATGCGCTTGCCAACACCTTGTTCAGATGACTTTGACAGTGAGTGTTTCCAGCCCCGCTACACCGCCGACCATGGTGTCGCCCGAAACCACGGCCGCGACGCCTTCGGGCGTGCCGGTGTAAATCAGGTCGCCGGGCTGCAGCTCCCATGCTGCCGACAGGTGTTCAATGGTTTCGGCAATATTCCAGATCAGCTTGGAGACATTGCTGCGCTGGCGATCCTTGCCGTTCACCTGGATGTAGAGCTCGGCATTGGCCACGTCACCGGCCTGGCCAGCGGGTGTGATAGGGCCGATGGGGGCGGAGTGGTCATAGGCTTTACCAATGCACCATGGGCGGCCTTGCTTCTTCATCTCGCCCTGCAGGTCGCGGCGCGTCATGTCCAGGCCCACGGCATAACCGTAGATGTGCTTTTGCGCGTCGGCGGCCTTGATGTTTTTACCGCCGGTGCCAATGGCCACGACCAGCTCGATTTCATGGTGCAGGTTTTTGGTGAGCGATGGGTAGGGGATGGTGCCCGTCGCGCCGGCGTCCACCACGACAGCGGCATTCGCGGGTTTGAGGAAAAAGAAGGGCGGCTCACGGCCGGTAAAGCCCATTTCCTTGGCGTGTTCTTCGTAGTTGCGGCCCACGCAATAAATGCGGTTGACCGGAAACCGGTCTTTGGTGCCGACAACGGGGACGGACACCGCGGCCGGTGGGGTGATGACAAAACTCATGACAACCTTTCTTCTCTGTGTATGCCCAGTGCCAGATGCACCGGGCGGTCTGAAAAACTGAACAGCACACAACCTTGCGCCGAACGCAATTGCGCAGTGTGCCACGACGGAATCACAAAATGGTCGCGCGGGCCAAACTCGAACGTCCGGGTTTCGCCGTTCCGTTCAATGTCAACGGAGCCCGTGCCCTCAACCACGCTGAACACGGCCCCGTCAGTCTGGCGCCAGGGCTTGCCCGCAAAGCCTGCCGGCAGGCGCTGCATGAAGGTGGCCATGGTCGGCATGGGCGAGCCGCCGGTGGCCGGGTTGACATAGCGCAGCTTGACGCCGTCCCAGGCGTCGATGTCGGCGTGGGTTTCCAGCTGGTGCAGGGTCTCGCGTGTGCGGTCGTAGGGGTAGCTGAAGATCGGTGAGGTCTCACCTTGGCGCCGTAGCGGTGGCTGCTGATGCCCTGGGGCTTGGTGACTTCCTGTTGCTTGGCTGTGCCGTTCTCGGCAAAACCCGCATCGAAGAAACGTAGCATGGGGATGTCCAGGCCGTCCAGCCAGACCACCGGCGTATCGGATTCGACACGGCCTTCATGCCCGTGGTCGTGCCAGGTCCAGCTCGGGGTGATGATGAAGTCGCCGGGTTTCATCTGCGTGCGTTCGCCGTCGACCGCGGTGAAAGCGCCGTGGCCTTCCACGACAAAGCGCAGCGCGCTTTGCGTGTGGCGGTGGCTGGGTGCAATCTCCCCGGGCAAGATGACCTGCAGACCCGCGTACAGCGATTGCGTGATACACGACTGTCCGCGCAAGCCGGGGTTCTCCAGGATCAGCACACGGCGTACCGCTTCTTCGGCGGTGATGAGTTCGCCCGACTTTATCAAGAAGGGGCGTACATCGGCGTATTTCCACAGAGCCGGCTGGCAAGGTGTGCTGGGCGACTGCGGCACCAGCGCGTGCAGCACTTCCCACAGTGGCGTCATGCTGTGCGTCGAGATGGCGTCGTAAAAAGCCTTGCGCCCGGCGCTGTTGAGCGCCGTGCTTTTGCCGTGGGCGGGAGGGGGCGACATGTCCATGATGGGGTCCCAGTCTCTGGTTTAAAGATCGCCGTTTAAAGAGAGCCGTCGTCGAAATACACGCCGTCCCGCGTGAGCAACTGCTGCAGCTGCTTCACGTCGGTATCGGAAAAAGCCTGCCCGGCGCCCGGCATGGCCGCCGCCGTRCCCGCTGCCTGGCCCATCACAAAGCAACCGCCGCTGGCGCGCGCGGCCGACTGGCCTTCGTGCGTCATCGAGGCGCAGCGACCGGCCACCAGCAGGTTGGCGACACCTTGCGGCACCAGCATGCGCCAGGGCAAGTCGTTGTAGGCGCGGCCTTCAGCCGCATCCACGTTGTGCGGAAACTGCCAGTCGATCCGGCCATCGGCATGCAGTTCCATCGGCCAGGCGTTGATGCCGATGGCATCGTTAAAGCGGGCAGATGAAAGGATGTCTTCACCGCTCAAGGCATAGAGCCCTTGGATGCGGCGCGTCTCGCGGATGCCGACCTGTGGCGCAATGTCGACGATGGCGGAGTCCGCAAAACCTGGCACTTCATGCTTCAGGAAGCGGAAGTATTCGGTGATCTGGCGCCGGCCTTCAAGCTCGCCCTCGCTGAGCTGCCGCGCGTCGGTGGCATCCATGGCCGTACCTTGCGCGTTGCGTATCTGCGTGACGTTGGCGCGCCATTCGGTCGGGTTCTTCTGGGGGCGGAGGATGGCACCTTCACGGGGAAACTTGTAGCGGCCTGGCTCACGCGCCTGGCTCTCGGCCATCAAGGTGTTGATGGCTTTGAATTCGCCCACAGCCGCCAGCGCGCGGGGTGCGTCCACGTGGCCGACGCGAAACATGGTGGAGGGAAACAGCGCGCTGCCGTGCCCGTCGCCCAGCTCAAACGGCACACCGGCAAAGTTCGCCACATCGGCGTCGCCCGAGCAGTCGATGAAACGCGCGGCACGAATTGCCTGGCGGCCGGATTTGGTCTCGACCACCAAAGCGCTGATGCGGTTGCCCTCCATCACCACCGCAGCAGCCCAGGCGTGAAAAAGGATTTGCACACCGGCCGCCACCAGCAACTGGTCGGCTGCGCACTTGTAAGCCGACACGTCGTAGGAGCGCACGCGGATGCGGCCCTGCATGCCGTCCTGCGGCGCGTTGAGGCCACCCAGCGCGTCAATGCGCTGCAGCAGGTCGTCGGCCACGCCACGCACCACCTGTTGCATCCGGCCGCTTTTGCGGCCGTAGAGGCCCGCGAAATTGGTGACGCCGCCGGCTGTGCCCATGCCGCCTAGAAAGCCGTAGCGTTCCACCAGCAAGGTGCGCGCGCCGTGCCGCGCGGCGCTGACGCTGGCAGCAAGCCCTGCTGGCCCGCCGCCGATTACGACGACATCGAATTCGCCGTAGACGGGCAGGGTGCGTGCGGGCTCTGTGATCGTGGGCATGGCTGTCTTTCGCTGCCTATTCGAGTTTGATACCGCGCGACTGGATGATGCCGCCCAAAATGGCGGCTTCGTCTTTGACGCGGCTCCTCAGGCCGTCGGGCGAAGTGCCCACAGCTTGCCACCCCTGGTTAAACAACTTTTGCCGCGTGTCGGCGTCGCGGATGATGCGCGGCACTTCTTGCGCCAGCCGCGCCTGGGCGGCTTTGGAGAGGCCCACCGGGCCGATCAGCGCCGTCCACACTTCGAGATTGACGTTGGTCACGCCGGCATCGGCCAGCGGCGGCACCTCGGGCACAAGAGAAGAGCGCCCGCCGGCAAGGCCGATCGCCCGAAGCTTTCCCGACCGCACATGCGGCATGGCCACGCCGGGCGGGATCAGCGCCATCTGGATCTGGCCGCCCAGCATGGCGGTCACCACCTGCGGGTTGCCGGCGAAGGGCACGTGAACAGGTGTGACGCCGGGCATGCGGCTTTTCAGCAGTTCCATGCCCAGATGTGCGACCGAGCCGTTGCCGACTGAACCATAGTTCCATTGGCTGCCGCCCTGGCGTGCGGCAGCGAAGAATTCGGCGCCACCGGGCTGGCTCGCAGGCGCTACCAGCACCAGCGGTGCGGTGGTCAGCAATGAAATGGGCGCAAAGTCTTTGGCCGGGTCATAGGGCAGTCTGGAGTACAGCAGCTTGGCCGAGGTCAGGTTGCCGTTGATGACGACGCCCAGCGTATGGTCGTCAGTGGCTTTGGCGACCTGGTCGGCCGCGATGTTGCCTGACGCGCCGGGTCTGTTTTCCACAATCACGGGTTGGCCGAGGGCGTGGCTCAGGGGTTCGGCCAGGCTGCGCGCCGCCATGTCGGGCGTAGAGCCGCCCGGAAACCCCACCAGGATGCGCACCGGCCTGGTCGGCCAGGCCGCATCTTTTAAGTCTTTTGGAGCTGCAGCCCATGAGGGATAAGCGCAAGCAGCTATCAAAAGCGTAGCAATTATCCGGAGGGCAGCGGTGTTGGGAAGAAGAGTCATGACAATCCCTGGGGCTTTTGAAACCGTCATTGGAACAGTTTTGACGGCTCGATTCCGTCGTACATCCACTTCAGGCCGGCGAAACCCGCGCTCTCGGTGCCGCTCTGGAACATCTGGTTGCGCAATTCGCGTTGAACACCGGCCGCATGGTAAATATCACCGTAAAAACGGGCAGTCAATTGCACGCGGCCAGTGCGCAGGTAGCGCTTTTGCTGGTATTTCTGAAAAGCCTTTGGCACATCGCCGCGGG
>NZ_JBFUAZ010000475.1:0-3356 GCF_056406035.1 Polaromonas sp. P1_E1_2
GCACCAGGCCGATGTACACCCCCAGCAGGAGGTGCCATTGCTTGGACTGTTCGTGAAAACTGCCCGGATCGGACAGGACCCAGTGCATGCTGATCGGGTAGTTGTGGGTGACCCGAAGGTAAGTGGGCCGCGTCTCACCGGGGCGCAGCAGCATCTCGAACGCTGGTGTCAGGTGGCGCACCGGCCACTCTGCTACGGGGATGGAATCACCTGAGCGCCTGATTTGCCATTGCCCCGCAGCGAGGGGGTCTTGCGAAGGGCGGTACAGCGAGACACTGTCCATGTTGGGATGCGGTGTCGTGAGCATGACCCGGGTGGGCTGGCTCACCGCAGGCAGCGTCAACCGGTACCACAAGGCACGCCCGTCGCCGGTCGGCATGATCTGTTCCGGCCTGGCCGGCTCGCCTTCACCGGCTTCAAAACGGCTGTGGACCTGCTCAAAGGTCAGCGAGCCGGTACTGTCGACCAGCACCAGCCCCTGGCCAACCACGTCGTAGCCCGCGGACGGCACGCTTTGTGCAACAACAGCCGCGACGGGGGAAGGCGGGGCGGCCGTTTCCTGTGCGACAGCCGCAGCGTGGGCCAACAGCAAGGCCGCCAGGCAGGCAGAAAGGCGCGGCGGCATTGCAGACAAAAAACTTAAAAGGCCAAACAATCACTTCCCCAAAAAACCATACGCAGATGATCAAAACGGGACGACACTGATGATTCGGCCCTGAAATCACACGAAAAGTAACTATTTCTACCTAACAAAACCTTCTAATGTACCGAATGTTGAGGCTTCGAACAATGGAAAAAAGTCATACGGGACATTCAATGCCTATGTCGTTGCCCGCACCACCAGCCGCGCAAATCCCACGACCCACGCCCGCCGCATGATGCATTTACCGGCCTATCTCGCCCCATTTCGCCCGCGCCTGTTTTCAGCGCTTGCCGGCTACACCCGCGAGCGTTTTTTCAAGGATGCCGGGGCCGGCGTCACGGTGGGTATTGTGGCTTTGCCCCTGGCCATGGCTTTTGCCATCGCTTCCGGCCTCAAGCCCGAGGCCGGCATCTGGACGGCGATCATCGCAGGCGCATTGATCTCTGCGCTGGGCGGCTCGGCAGTGCAGATAGGCGGCCCGGCCGGCGCCTTCATCGTCATCGTCTACGGCATTCTTGAACGCTACGGCCTGGCCAACCTGCTGATCTCCACCGCCTGCGCCGGTGTGCTGCTCTTTCTGCTGGGTTTTTTCAGAATGGGCACGCTGGTGCGTTACGTGCCGGTGAGCATCGTGGTGGGTTTTACCAACGGCATCGCAGTGCTGATCGTGCTGTCGCAGGTCAGGGACCTGCTGGGGCTGGTGGTGCCCAAGATGCCGGCCGATTTTTTCTCGCAGCTGCGTGTGATCGGCGAACACCTGGACAGCTTCAACCCTTACGCGCTGGGGCTGGGGTTGGCCTGCCTGCTCGGCCTCTTTGTGTGGCCCAAGCTGTTTGCCGTGCACACGCGAAGCGCCGGCGGTTTCACCACGCGGCTGATCAGGCTGATGCAGGCCGTCGAGGGCGTGCAACTCAAGCGGGCCACGCGCATGGCGTCGCGCATGCCGGGGCCGATTGTGGCGCTGGTGACGCTTACCGCGTTTGCCTATTTGCTGAGCCTGCCGGTTGAAACCATCGGCACGCGTTTTGGCGGCATACCCCGTGCCCTGCCTTCCTTTGCGCTGCCTGACTTTTCATGGGAGACGGTGCGGCTGCTGGTGGCACCCACCATCACCATTGCACTGCTGGGTGCGGTGGAATCGCTGCTCTGCGCCCGCGTGTCCGACCAGATTTCCGGCCTGCCGCGTCATGACCCCAACCAGGAGCTGATGGCCCAGGGCGTGGCCAACTTTGTGGTGCCGTTCTTTGGCGGCATGCCCGCCACCGGCACCATTGCCCGCACGGTGACCAACGTGCGCTCGGGCGCCACCTCTCCCGTCTCGGGCGTGGTGCATGCCCTCACGCTAGTGGTGGTGGTGCTGGTAGCCGCCCCGCTGGCCGTCCATGTGCCGCTGGCGGTGCTGGCGGGCATCCTGCTGTATGTGGCCTGGAACATGGGGGAATGGCGCGAATTCGCCCACCTGCGCCAGGCCAGCAGCCATTACCGGCTCATCATGCTCGGCACGTTTTTGCTGACCGTAGTTTTTGACCTGACGGTCGCCCTGCAGGTCGGCCTGATCCTGGCCTGCGTGCTGTTTGTACGACGCATGAGCACCCTGTTCCAGGTGGTGGAGGTCTCACGCAGCGCCGACGGCGCCAGCTTCCAGCTGTACGGCTCGCTGTTTTTTGGCGCCGTCGCCAAGCTCGACCCCATCCTGAACGTGGTGGAAAGCGCGCCCAAAGGCCTGGTGGTGCGGCTGGACGTGCAATCGCTGCAATCGCTGGACACCTCCGGGCTCGATGTGCTGGAGCAGCTGCACAAGGCCATCGTGCTGCGCGGCGGCCGGCTGGTGCTGGCGGGGCTCAATGCCCAGCCGCTGGCCGTGATGGAACGCTCAGGATTTCTTGAAAAGATCGAGCGAGTTTAGGCTGTATAACCTTCTGCGGTCACTATTCCGCGCCATGCGTACTTCGACGACGCTCAGCTACCTGCACCCAGTCCAGGAAGACCATCGACGGATAGTAAAACAGCCCTGCCAGAACAACCAGAAACGCCAAAAAATAAAGATGGGACCGGCGCTCGGCGGCGATTTTTTCCTGTGCGTCCTGTTCAGAAAAAAGGACTTCGCCCGCCACAGCTTCTATCCGCGACGGCCTTTTCACAGAACCCGAAAGATAACCGGAAGGCTGCTCGCTCCAATAAACCTTGACCAACTTTCCGTGATGGGACGACTGACCGGGGAAACAAGCCGTAATGCGGGATGTCAGACTTGGTGAAGCGCAACTAAACGCCAGCGCAATGCCGTCGGCCCGCCTCACTACCATTGGAGCGGTCAATTGAGGACGTAAACACCATCGGCAAGACAAAAAGTCTGTCTTTAACGGCAGGGGCTCGATGGTTCCGACAAAAACACTGGCCTGTCCTCGACCTGGCACCTGCATACCGTGCAATCCCAGCAGGGGAACTCCGACAAAAAGCACGCCCATCGTCAAGATGACCGCGATATACCAAAAGCGATGAGACTTCAGATAATCGACCAATTTACCGCGGCTGACAGCCACCATCACCGCATCCCACCCGCAGGATTGGCGCTTTCATCGTCCACCGAACCCGTGCTGACCACCTTCAGGTCCCGGTCAAACACCACGGTAAAAATACGCGCCGCCGACGGTGGCTCCACATAACGCCAGTCGTAGTGGGTTTCCTGTTTCAGCGCATAGGGTGTGACCTTCAT
>NZ_JBFUAZ010000476.1:0-3348 GCF_056406035.1 Polaromonas sp. P1_E1_2
GTGGACACCCTGGCTCAAGCGGGTTCGAGGCAGCGGACGCGCCTTTGTCGCTGTCAATCTCGAGCCCCTGTTCGGCTCCATAGACGGCTACGCCCCCCAAATTGACGACGCAGTGGTGCGGGTCACCCAAGCCACAGGCCTTGCCCCCTTGCTGGTATGCCACAGCATGGGCGGGTTGGCTGCCAGAGCCTGGCTCAAGCGCATGAAGGCCGAAGCCCGGGTACATCATGTCGTCACCATCGGCACACCGCACCGCGGAACCTGGCTGGCCCGGTTTGGGCATGGCCACAATGGGCGCCAGATGCGCCTCCTGTCCGACTGGCAGACCCAACTGGACCATGAGATGCCTGCACACCGGCATACACTGTTTACCTGCTGGTACTCCAACTGCGACAACATCGTGTTTCCGACCTCCACGGCCACCTTGCCTGGCGCCGACAATCGCCTGGTTCGCGGCGCGGCCCATGTGCAGATGGCATTTTTGCCGGGCGTCATGAACGCTACCCTGGCCATGCTGGACAGTGATCCGGCTTGAACCAGCGTATCGACGCTTGCCGTCAGCCCCTTAAGCCTCCCCCGTCGGCAACCGGCGATGTGAATTTCTCACAAAAAAGACCCGGCATATTCACTATCTACATTGACCCGGGCTTTTTATGCTCATCTATTTGTAGGATGGAGCAAGCCCTTGACACTCTATGCAATGCCCAATACCAGCCTGTTAGAGGCTGTCCGACCTCTGCCGCCTCTGCTGGAACCCGAGTCTGATTCCACGCCTGCGCTGCTGGCCCTGCTGGTCGATGAGCTGGCGCACGGGGTGTTCGTTGTCAGCGCCCAGGGGCGGATTTTGCACGCGAATCAAATCGCGCGGCGCGAACTTGAGCGCTCTGTTGTGTTGGGGGTGGACAGGGGAGAGCTGAAGGTCCTCATGCAGGCAGATGCCAAGGCCTTCCAGATTGCCATGGGCAAAGCAGTTGCCGGAAAACGCAGCCTGATCAGGTTGGTGGCCAACGGCGTGGACTTTACCCTTGCCGTGGTGCCATTGCATCGTCAGGCAGGCAGCCCCTGTGAGCGCATTGCCCTCTTTTTGTCTCGAGTGGGCGTGAGCGAGTCGGGTGTTTTTGGCTCCTTTGCCCGCAGTCACGGTCTCACGCATACGGAGGAGCAGGTGCTGGTTTTCMTGTGCCGCTGCTTGAGCACGCCGGAAATCGCTCTCCAGATGAAAGTTGCGGTTTCCACCGTGCGCAGCCATGTGCGCAGCCTTTGCGCCAAGACCGCCTCCAGCGGCGTTCGTGAACTGGTCAATCGCGTGGCGATTTTGCCGCCTATTGCCCCCCTGCCGCTCGGACAAATCCACTGATAGATGCCCCGTACGTCCCGGCGACGTGCTAGATTACGGGTGATCATGAGTTCACCACCACCTTCCGATGAGGGGCTGTATGCCCATTTGATTCCCGAATTGCGCACGCTCGCCCTGCGAGGCGTGGTGCGAACTTATCCCAAAAAAGCCGTTGTCATCAACGAAGGGGAAATCGGCGACAACCTGTTTGTTCTGCTCAAGGGCAGTGTCAAGGTGTTCGCCATGGACGAAAGCGGCCGGGAAATCACCTACGGCAGGATTCATTCGGGCGACTATTTTGGGGAAATGTCGCTGGACGGCGGACCCCGTTCGGCTTCAGTTATTACCCTTGAGCCTTGCACCTGTGCGGTGCTCAGTCGTACCGATGTGAGCGAACACTTGGGTGATGAGCCAGGATTCGCAATCAATCTCGTGGTTCAGGTGATTCGCAGGGCGCGTGCTGCTACAGAAGCGGCGCGCAACATGGCGCTGCTCGATGTGTACGGACGGCTGATTGCCGTGCTTGAAGGACATGGCGATGCGGTGGAGCGCGACCCTGCCAATGAGGCTGTCACTCTTGAATCAATCACCCATCAGGAGATTRCCAGCCGCGTCGGCGCCTCCCGCGAAATGGTCAGCCGCCTCTTAAAGGACCTGGAAAAAGGCGGGTACATCGAAATGGGCACCAAACGCATCACGCTGCTCAAAAAGCTGCCGAGCCGTTGGTGAGTCCTTACCGAGAGCCTAGCGTTCGTTAAAAATCCGGCGAGCCTCTTGCGGCGACGCATCGCTCGTACCCTGCAAGCGCACCACGGCACTGCTACGCGTCCCTGCGGCACTGACACCCAGCGTGGCCGGGTTTTCGTCGCTGGAGGCGGCTGCATCCGGGATTTTGACGACGCCGGGTCGCTGCGGCCGCGCTGCATCGGGGTCTGGTTTTTGCGGGGAATAGTGCGCCCATTTCGACCCCGTGATACGGGTGCCGCCGACCGACACAGTTTTACTGCCCGTGGCAATGCTGTTGAAGCTGCCGCTGCGCCGGATCAGGCTTGGATTGTTGGGGTGATCGACAAAGGAGCCGGGGTTGCCGCTGGTGTCGTACCACTCGTCCTCAAAGTGCGATTGGCGCGCTCCGGTATGGGTGCCGATGACCACATCGTCTCGCTCCACGTAGGCATCCACCGTGACCGATTTTGTGGCGGTGTTCGTCAGCTTGATTTGCCATACTCCGCTGGGAGCTGTGACGTCTTTCTTCTCGAAGCTGAAGGTGGGTGACACCGCCAGCAGGGCGCAGGTGCCACGCCGGCCAGTGGCCACCGTCTTTGGATAAATCAGCGCGCAAAGGGGCTGCTTGTCGCTGTTGGCCCACATTCGGGACTGGCCAAACTTCAATGCTGGCAAGGCCGCTTGCCCTGGCGGCGTAATTTCAATCTCCAGGCCTTCGCGGTTCTCTTCAATCCAGAGCTCCACAAAGCTTTGCGTTGTATCGTCGGGCAGTGCGCACCAATGCAGCGTGGCGGACTTGTTTTTCGCCAGCGTTGTATTGGCATGCATGCGCAGTTGGTAGCCATTGCCAGCAGCCACAACAATCTGCAGGCGGCCATGAAGGAGGGTGATCAGCTGGTCCATGGCTGCCTCAAGCAGCGACGTTCCGTCATGCGGCCCGGCCAGCGTGCCAAAACTCACGTTCACCGTCACCTTGGCCGTGGGGGTGCAGCGAGAGAGGATGTACATAAACCCGTCCAGCACATGCACATTCATCGAGCCGCCCGAGGTGTCTTGCACGGTGTCGTAGTCGAGTTGCACTGCAACCAGCGGCGCGCGGCTGGCATCGTCGTTGGCCAGCGCCCAGCTAGGCGGCGCGTCATACGCAGGCGGCAAGTTGGCCACCTGGGCCAGCAGCTTGCGCGGCCCCACTGCCAGATCCATGACATGTGAGCCGTGACTGATCGACGTGTCCAGCGCGTGAAAAAAGCGCTCGGTCTTGGGCTGTTTCTGGCCCAGGGTAGAAA
>NZ_JBFUAZ010000477.1:0-3345 GCF_056406035.1 Polaromonas sp. P1_E1_2
CACCAAGAATGTGGCGATGGCCCTGCCGGCTTCGGCGGTCATTACCAAAAAAATCATTCTCCCGGGCGGCCTCAGCGACGCAGAGCTGGAAATTCAGGTCGAATCCGAAGCCAATCAATACATTCCGTTCTCGCTGGATGAAGTCAGTCTCGATTTCTGCGTGGTAGGCCCGAGTGCTACCTCCAGTGGCGACGTCGAAGTGCTGATTGCCGCTTCGCGCAAGGAAAAAGTGCAGGACAGGCAGGGTCTTGCGGAAGCCGCCGGGCTCAAGCCCATTGTTATAGATGTGGAGTCGTATGCCTCCCGCCTGGCCACCGCCCGCCTCATTGAGAGCCTTCCCAACAAGGGCGTGGACACCATGGTGGCCCTGTTTGAAGTGGGTGCATTGACGACCAGCATGCAGGTCATCAAAAACGACGAAGTACTTTATGAGCGTGATCAGGCCTTTGGTGGAGCCCAGCTGACGCAGCTCATCATTCGGCAGTACGGTTTTTCCCCTGAAGAAGCAGAAAGCAAAAAGCGCAGTGGCGATTTACCGGAAGACTATGAATCCGGCGTGCTGAAGCCTTTTGTCGAGAGCATGGCGCAGGAAATCGGAAGGGCCTTGCAGTTCTTCTTCACCAGCACTCCGCACAACAAGGTTGACTATGTGATGTTGGCCGGCGGCTCGTCCGCCCTGCCAGGTCTGACAGATTCCGTCACCCAGCAGACTTCGTTTGCCTGCGTGCTTGCCAATCCTTTCGAAGGAATGGAACTCGGTGATGGGGTACGTGAAAAGAAAATGCGGCGCGAAGCGGCGTCCTACCTGACCTCTTGCGGTCTGGCTTTGCGGAGGTTTCTGCAGTGATTCTCGTCAATCTGCTTCCCCACCGCGAAGCTGCGCGCAAGCGCAGGCGCGAAGTATTTTTTGCCACGCTGGGTATCGCGGCCTTGGTCGGCGGTCTTATTTGCGGTGCTGTTTATTCCTGGTACCTGGCCCAGATTGAGGGCCAGCGGGGAAAGAACAATTTTCTGAAAACGGAAATTACCCGGTTGGAAGGGCAGATCAAGGATATCGCCACGCTGCAGGCGGAGATTTCCGCTCTCAGGGCTCGTCAGAATGCCGTGGAAGATCTGCAGGGAAACCGCAATCTGCCGGTGTATTTGCTGAGCGAACTGGTCAAGCAGTTGCCCGATGGGGTGTATATCACCAGCATGAAACAAGACAACCAGGCCGTGATGATCACCGGCGTCGCACAGTCAAACGAACGTGTTTCGGAATTGTTGCGCAACCTGGCTAACAACAGTGCGTGGTTAACCCGGCCGGAACTTGTAGAAATCACCGCCGGCACGGTGTCACTCAGTGCGCGTGACCAGCGCAGGGTATCCAATTTTTCAATGAAGATCGGTTTGAAGCGGGCCAGCGATCCGAAAACTGTTGGCGCCACACCAGCAAGCTCAGGGACAGTACCGGTGGTGTCGGGGGCGGCTGCCAAGCCAGCTTCTGCCGCCTCGGCGCCGGCCAAGGTATGAGGCGGAATGAACGAGTTTGACCATGGCAAAAATCTCTAAAAATTCCATCGACTTTGCAGCAATTCAAAGCAGTCTGAAGTCCCAGTTTACGGGACTGGATCCCAATGATCCACCTTCATGGCCAGCACTTCCACGTTACCTCMTTTGTTTGGCCGTAACGATTTTTGTTGTCGTGGCTCTCTGGTTTGTATGGCTCAGCGCGTCCGATGAAGAGTTGACGGCGGAGAAAGCCAAGGAAGTCAAGCTCAAGGAAGATTACACAAAGAAGCTTGCACAGGCTGTCAATCTGGATGCGCTGAAGAAGCAGCGCGAACAGGTTCAACAATATGTAACCCAGCTTGAAAAGCAACTACCGAGCAAGGCCGAAATGGACGCACTGCTTTCTGATATTAATCAGGCGGGTTTGGGGCGTAGTCTGCAGTTCGAATTGTTTCGTCCAGGTCAGGTGAGCGTGAGGGAGTATTACGCGGAATTGCCGATCGCTGTTCGAGTCACTGGCAGATATCACGATATCGGTGCTTTTGCAGCTGATATTGCCAATCTTTCCCGCATTGTCACTCTGAATAATCTGAGCATAACGCCAGGCAAAGATAGTACCTTGGTTATGGATACCACAGCCAAAACGTTCCGCTATCTGGACAATGATGAAGTAGCCTTGCAGCGCAAGAGCGCTCCTGGAGCCAAAAAATGAGTGCAGGAAAATATGCGGTAATTTTTTGCGGTTTGGCAGGGATTTTATTGGGCCTGTCCGGCTGTGGTTCCTCTGAACAGGAGGAGTTGCAGGAATGGATGACCCAGCAACGGAACGCAACCAAGCCGAAAGTAGAGCCGTTGCCAGAGCCTACTAAATTTTCACCTCAGTTGTATGGCCAGGAAGGTTCAATAGAGCCTTTCAGCATTCAAAAACTGACACAGGCGCTGAAACGCGAATCCAATCAGTCGACGGCCAACGCCGCCTTGATCGCACCTGAACTGAGCCGACGAAAAGAACCACTGGAGGCATATCCCCTGGACGCTATTGCCATGGTGGGTAGCCTGATCAAGGTTGGCCAGCCAGTCGCGCTGGTACGAGTTGACAACCTGATTTATCAAGCCCGGGTAGGGAATTACCTGGGGCAAAACTACGGCCGGATCACCAAGGTCACTGAAACAGATCTCGCCTTGCGCGAGATAGTGCAAGACGCCGCGGGTGAATGGATAGAGCGGACCGCGACTTTACAGTTATTAGAGGGATCAAAATGAACAAGCAGACACCGGCACTAGAGACGCAGGAAAAAAAGGGCCGCCTGCAGCTTTTGTTTGGGCGTGTGTTGCGTTGTGCTTCGCTCAGTCTGGCATTTTCTGTAACTGCCGCTCCCTTGCTGGCGCAGGCACAGAATGCCATCCAGGCTGTTTCCGGATCAGTTCAGGGCGGTGCAGAGGTCATTCGAATCGATTTGGCGGAACCTTTGGCTGCGGTACCGACGGGTTTTAGTATCCAGACGCCGGCGCGTATAGCACTTGATTTTCCCGGGGTTGGTAACTCCATGGGACGATCTGCAGTGGACCTCAACTTGGGAAATCTGCGCTCGGCGAATGTCGTGCAGGCGGGTGAAAGAACCCGTGTAGTACTGAATCTAAAGGTGCCAACGGCGTATAAAGCTGAGATTCAAGGGAAATCGTTGTTGATTACCCTCGATTCAGTGGCGGCGGCTACGCCCTCCGCCACTACACCACCAGTGTTTGCCGAAAATCGCAACACCGACACATTGCCTTTGAAGGACATCGATTTCCGTCGTGGCGTTGAGGGTTCTGGCCGTATCGTTGTGGATCTGCCCAATAACCAGGTTGGCG
>NZ_JBFUAZ010000478.1:0-3344 GCF_056406035.1 Polaromonas sp. P1_E1_2
GACCTGCTCGATCAGCCCGTCCCTGAGAACCACCACGCGGTCGGCCAGCGTCATGGCCTCGACCTGGTCGTGCGTGACGTAAATGGTCGTCGCGCCGAGCGCGCGGTGCAGCTTGTGGATTTCGACGCGCGTGTTGCCGCGCAGCGCGGCATCCAGGTTGGACAAGGGCTCGTCGAACAGGAACACCTTGGGTGCACGCACGATGGCGCGGCCAATCGCCACCCGCTGCCGCTGTCCACCCGACAGGTCTTTCGGTGTGCGGCCCAGGTACTGGGTGAGGTTGAGCGTTTTGGCCGCGTACTCGACCTTGGCCTGGATCTCGTCCTTCGGCACGCCCGCAAGCTTGAGCGCAAAGGACATGTTGTCGTACACACTCATGTGCGGGTAGAGCGCGTAGCTCTGGAACACCATCGCCAGGTCACGCTTGCCCGAAGGCGTCCAGGTGATGTCCTTGCCGTCCAGCAGCAAGTTGCCTTGGGTGATGGGCTCCAGCCCCGCGATGAGGCGCAGCAGTGTCGATTTACCGCAACCCGAAGGTCCGACGAAGACGATGAACTCGCCCTTGTTGATTTCAAGATCAACACCGCGGATGATTTGGGTTTCCCCGAAACTTTTCTCGATGTTCTTGAGTTCCAGATAAGCCATGGGTCAATTCCTTTCACTTCACCGCACCGAATGTCAGGCCTTGCACCAGCTGTTTCTGGCTGAACCAGCCGAACACGACGATCGGTGCGATCGCCATCAGCGAGGCGGCTGACAATTTGGCCCAGAACAGCCCTTCGGGGCTGGAGTACGAGGCGATCAATGTCGCCAGCGTGCCGGCCTTGGCCGAACTGAGGTTGAGCGCCCAGAAGGCCTCGTTCCAGCTCAGCACCAGGCACAGCAGGCCGGTCGAAGCGAGACCGCCCACCGACAGCGGCAGCACAACATGGCGAAATTCGGTCCAGAGGCTCGCACCGTCCATGCGTGCGGCTTCCAGGATCTCGTTCGGAATGTCCTTGTAGGCGCTGTAGAGCATCCACACCATGATCGGCAGGTTCGCCAGCGTGAACACAATGGTCAGCGCGGTGAGCGAATCCAGCAGGCCCGCGGTCTGCGCGAGAACGTAGATCGGCACCAGCGCACCCACCGCCGGCATCATCTTGGTGGAAAGCATCCACATCAGGATGTCGCGCGTCCTCTTCGTACGGAAGAAGGCCATCGAGTACGCGGCAGGTGCCGCGATCAACAGGCCGATGAGGGTTGAGCCAAGGCTGGTAATGAGCGAGTTGCGCGCGTACAGCAAGTAGTCGCTGCGGCGCTGCACTTCACTGAAGTTGTCTAGCGTGGGCTCGAAAATAAAGAGCGGCGGCACATGAATCGCCTGCAGTTCAGTCTTGAAGGCCGTGAGAAACAGCCAGCCGAGCGGAAAGAACAGCAGCAGCGCCACTGCCCACGCACCCACGGTGCGCAGCAGTTGCGGAAGAAAATTGCTGGGTTGCACAGTCGTTCCCTTAGTCGAGGTTCTTGCCGACGATACGGATGAGGAACACCGCCACGATGTTGGCCACCACCACTGCAAACAAAGCACCTGCCGATGCCACACCCACGTCAAAGTTCATGAGCGACTGCTTGAAGATCATGTAAGTGAGATTGGTGCTCTCGTTGCCCGGGCCGCCATTGGTGGTGATGGCGATCTCGGCGAACACGCTGAGCAGAAAGATCATTTCGATCATGATCACCACCGCCATCGGCCGGCCAAGATGCGGAATGATGAGATAGAAGAAGCGCTGGAACGAACTTGCACCGTCCATGCGTGCCGCTTCCATCTGCTCGCGGTCGAGCGACTGCAGCGAGGTAATGAAGATCAGGCAGGCAAAGGGCAGCCATTGCCAGGCCACCATGATGATCACCGACAACAGCGGCACATCGGTGAGCCAGTCGACCGGTTGCGCACCGAAAAAACGCCAGAGATCGGCAAGCACGCCGTAGATCGGGTTCATCATCATGTGCTTCCACAGCAATGCGTTCACTGCGGGCATGACAAAAAAAGGCGAGATAAGCAGCACGCGGACGATGCCTCGCCCCGGAAAGGGCTCGTTCACCAGCAGCGCGAGCAGCACGCCGAACACCACCGTGATGACGATCACGCTGCCGATGAGCAGCAGCGTGTTCCAGGTCGCGGGCCAGAAGTCCGGATCGGTGATGAAGTACTGGAAGTTCTCGATGCCGACGAACGGATGGTCGCCGGGCTGCATGAGGTTGTAGCTCACGAACGAGAAGTACAGGGTCATCACGAGCGGCACGATCATCCAGAGGAAGAGCGTGAGCACTGCGGGCGCCATGAGCGCGCGAGGCAGGAGGCGGTTCATGTTGTGGGTCCCGGGCGTCGGGGCAGAACTGCCGCGGATCCGGCTTCACCGGTCCGCGGGCAGGGCATGCTGCCTGTGGGTTTACTTGTAATACCCGGCCTTTTTCATCTCGCGCTCGGCGGCTGTCTGTGATGTCTTCAGGGCCTGGTCCACTGTGACCTTGCCCGACAGCGCTGCGCTCATCTGCTGCCCCACCGCCACGCCGATGGCCTGGAACTCGGGAATGGCCGCGTACTGCACGCCGACGTAAGGCGACTTGGGCAGCGTGCTGTCGCTGAGGTTGGCGCTGTCGATGGCTTTCTTCTCGGCGGCAGCAAACTTCGCAACCTTCTGGAACTCTGGGTTTGCGTAGGTCGACTTGCGCGTGCCGGTGGGTACCGTCCCCCAGCCATGTTCTTTGGCGACCAGATTGATGTACTCCCTGGAGGTAGCCCACTTCACGAAGGTCTGGGCAGCCGCGCCCTTGGTCGAGCTGGCCGGAATGGCCAGGTTCCACGTCCACAGCCAGTTGGCGCCCTTGGGCGTGACGGCAACAGGGGCCTGGGCAAAGGCCACCTTGTCGGCCACCTTCGACTGCTTCGGATCACTGATAAACGAGGCGGCGATGGTTGCGTCCACCCACATGCCGCACTTTCCTTCGTTGAAGAGTGCGAGGTTCTCGTTGAAGCTGTTGGCCGAGGCGCCGGGCGGGCCGTAGGCTTTCATCAGGTCCACGTAGAAGCCGATCGCGTCCTTCCACGGCTTGGTGTCGATCTGCGGTTTCCACTGCATGTCGAACCACTGGCCGCCGTTGGTATTGACCAGCGTGGTCAGGAAGGCCATGTTGTCGCCCCAGCCCGGCTTGCCGCGCAGGCACATGCCATACACACCGGCCTTCGGATCATGGATCTTGCCGGCCAGTTCCTTCACCTGTGTCCAGGTGGGCTGCTCGGGCATCTTGAAGCCGACCTTGTCGGCGAGGTCCTTGCGGTACATGAGCATCGAGCTCTCGCC
>NZ_JBFUAZ010000479.1:0-3335 GCF_056406035.1 Polaromonas sp. P1_E1_2
ACGGTGAAGTGATCGGCGACATCCGCGCCGCCGAAGGCAGCTCCAGCATTCTGGTGATCAGCGAGTCCGCCACCGTGACCGGCCATATTCATGCCGACCATGTGATCATCAATGGCCGGGTGATGGGCCCTGTCCACGCATCCGAGCTGCTTGAATTGCAGCCCAAAGCCAAAATCGAGGGCGACGTGTCTTACAAGGCGCTTGAAATGCACCAGGGCGCCGTCATCTTCGGACAGTTGCGCGCTACAAGCCACGCGGAACTAGAAGAAAAACCCACGCTCAAACTGGCCGCCAACAACATCTGATTGGTGGGGGTGAATTGGGCGAGTAAGCGCTCACAAATAGACCGCCGGGCCTAACACGCATGGGCGTTATGGTTGATTGAATTGCTGTACTATTTGCCATAAGTGTCGCCAGAGGCTTGAAAGCCTCGAATCGCGAACCCTGATTCGCTTTATGTATTGGAGTCCCCATGAGTGCCGTTGCCGAAAATATCCAGACCGAAATGCCCGCGCCCTTTGTCTTCACCGACAGCGCCGCGTCCAAAGTGGCTGAGCTGATCGCCGAAGAAGGCAACCCGGATCTGAAGCTGCGCGTCTTTGTGCAGGGCGGGGGCTGCTCCGGTTTCCAGTACGGTTTCACCTTCGATGAAATCACCAACGAAGACGACACCACCATGACCAAAAATGGCGTGTCCCTGCTGATCGACGCCATGAGCTACCAGTATCTTGTGGGCGCCGAAATCGACTACAAGGACGACCTTGAAGGCGCGCAATTCGTCATCAAGAACCCCAACGCCACCAGCACCTGCGGCTGCGGATCCAGCTTCTCGGCCTGAGGCGGAACTCAACGCTTTCGCTTTAAAAGCCGCCTTCGGGGCGGCTTTTTGCTGTCCGGCCATCCTCTTGTCTTCTTGATTTCCCATGCGGTGAACCAAGTTCGCACTTTCGCATCTCTTATCCATGCAGGCAGAAGAAAAATCATTGCGCATGCTGCTTTGGCTGGTAGCTATCGGCTTTTTCATGCAGACGCTGGACGCCACCATCGTCAACACCACCTTGCCGGCCATGGCCCGCAGCTTTGGCGAAAGTCCTTTGCGCATGCAGTCGGTGGTGGTGGCCTATTCCCTCACCATGGCCATGCTGATCCCCGCGTCCGGCTGGATCGCCGACCGCTTTGGCACGCGGCGGGTGTATGTGGGGGCGATCTCGCTGTTCGTCATTGGCTCCATCGCCTGCGCGCTGTCCGGCAACCTGATGCAGCTGGTGGCGGCGCGGGTGGTGCAGGGGATGGGCGGGGCGCTGCTGCTGCCGGTGGGCCGGCTGGCCGTGCTGCGCGCCTTTCCGCGCGAGCGCTTTTTGCAGGCCATGAGCTTCATTGCCGTTCCGGGCCTGGTTGGCCCGCTGATCGGGCCCACGCTGGGCGGCTGGCTGGTCCAGGTGGCTTCCTGGCACTGGGTGTTCCTCATCAACATTCCGGTGGGGGTACTGGGCTGCGTGGCGACGCTTTTCTACATGGAGGACAACCCGCGGCTTCAAATGCCGCGTTTCGACCTGCCGGGCTACCTTTTGCTGGCCTTCGGCATGGTGGCCGTGTCGCTGGCGGTGGACGGGCTGTCGGGCCTGGGCCTGAAACAGGCCAGCGTGCTGGTGCTGCTGGTGTTCGGCATGGCCAGCCTTACCGCGTACTGGCTGCATGCCGCCAAACGCCCTGACCCGCTGTTTTCGCCGCGGCTGTTCTCGATTCCCACGCTCAGCATCGGACTGCTGGGCAATTTGTTCTCACGCCTGGGCAGCTCGTGCATGCCTTTCCTGGTGCCACTCCTGCTGCAGGTCAGCCTGGACTATTCGCCGTTGCAGGCGGGGATGATGATGGTGCCGGTTGCCGTGGCGAGCATGCTGGTCAAGCGCTTCACCACACCGCTGATCACTCGCTACGGCTATCGCAGGGTGCTTGTGACGAACACCGCGATGGTGGGCCTGACGATGGCGAGTTTTGCTTTCGTGACACCGGCGCAGCCGCTGTGGCTGCACATCCTCCAGCTGGCATGTTTTGGCGCGGTCAACTCGATGCAATTCACTGCGATGAACACCGTGACCCTGCGCGACCTGGACAGCAGCATGGCCAGCAGCGGCAACAGTTTGCTGTCGATGGTGCAGATGCTGGCGATGAGCATGGGCGTGGCCGCAGCGGGCGCGGTGCTGGCCGCTTTCACGGGCTTCTTTGGTGCCGGCGAGGCCGTGCAGACGCTGCACTCCTTCCAGGCGACGTTCGCCGCGATGGGGCTGATCACGCTGGCATCAGCGGGGATTTTCTGGCAGCTGTCGCCGCAGGTGAGGGTGGTGAAGAAGGCTGAAGCGACCGAGGCTTCGGGGCAGGGCTAGTTTTTTCTGCCGGCAGTCGCGTCAACTCACCAGTGCCAAAGCTGCAAAATCCCCGACCCGTTCGCCCAGCCCGGCCGTCACCAGTTCAACGCCATCCGTGAGGGCCGGCAGCTTGCCCTGTATCTGGGCCCGAAGGCGCGGCAAAAGATAGTCGTGGTGATTCAGGAACACGCTCCCTCCGAGGCTGATGCGCTGGAGATCCAGCGTGACCACAAGGTTGTAAAGGGCGCGACCCATCACCCGGCAAAGCTCGTCGACCATCACCGTTGCGCTGGCATCGCCCGCGCGCGCGGCGGCAAAGAGGTTGATCGCGCCGGCGTGGCCCGCGCCGGCAAACCGCCGCTCTATCGCATTGCCGGCCACCAAGGCTTCCAGGTCGCCGATATTGCCGCAGCCGCACAGTGCGTCATGGCTGTCGCTCACAAACATGTGGCCGGCGTGGCCCGCATTGCCGTGCTTGCCGTGCAGCACCCGGCCATCAACACACAGGCCAACACCGACGCCGGTGCTCCAGGTCACATAGGCGCAGTGCTCCAGACCCTGCAGGGCGCCCCAGCGGCGCTCGGCCTCGAGTGCGGCGATGCCGTCGTTTTCTACGCGTACGTTGGGAAAGGCCTGGCGCAGCGGTGCTTCCAGCGGCACGCTGAGCCAGTCGTTGGGCAGGCCACGCGCCTTGCCGGCCATGCCGCCGCAGATGTTGGGGGTTGTCAGCTCGATCAGGSCGTCGTGCAGCGCAAACGGTCCGCACGATGCGACGCCCACTGCCGAAACGGCTGAGGGATCGATGCCCGCCTCGGCGCAGCTGCGTGCCATCAACGCCAGAACCTGCTGGCCCAGCGCGTCGCGGCTGCCCTGTTTGACGGTGGCTTCGGTCACCCGGCCCCGCACGCCGTGCTCATCGGCCACGCTGACGGCCACCTTGGTCCCGCCTACGTCAACGCACAGCAAGGG
>NZ_JBFUAZ010000480.1:0-3330 GCF_056406035.1 Polaromonas sp. P1_E1_2
CTGCAGCACCACACGTTGCTCGGGAACAAAATAGCCGCCTACCCTGACGTCTTCGTGTTTCTTGCCTTTGGACTTCTTGTCTTTTTTRCCGCCGTGRTCGTCCTGGTCTGACTGCTCCACCTGGCTGTGCTTGCCGCCCTTGTCCTTGTTCTTGCCGCCGCCGGCCCATTCGGGTTTCTCGGCAAAGCTCGCGGAGCACATCAGCGCRCCTGCCATCAAAAGTGCCAGGCTGCGGCCGGTCAGGCGCAAACCTGTTGTCGGTGTGTGTGTTGTTGTCATCGTGGTTCTCCAGTGGTTTTCTATACAGGGCTCGCCGGGCACAGGCAACAAGTGCACAGCATCCCCTTTTCAACGACGGCCTGCGGTTACCGTTGACAGGACTTTCACCTGCCGCGCTGCACGCTGCGGGCACGTCCGCACGGGCGTGCCGCTACACGCAGAGCTGCACAATTCTGGCGGCGAAACACAGCATGGGGATGTAAGGAAACAAGCTGTTTCACAGTCATACGTTGTCACGTATCTGGAGGTCTGGCGTTTTCTGCCGGCCACAATTACGACAGGAGAAAAACCTGACTGCTATATTTTTTATAGCTTCTCGCGCTTGTTCCAATTGGCCTGCAGGCATTTAAGACCTGCAAAACAATCAAACCTCAAATCACCGCGCTATTTTTTCGGCTCGGCAAACTTGAGCAGGCGTGTGGCCAGCAGCGTTTCAGCCAGGAAACAAACCAGCGCGAGAAGAAAGCACACCACGCCCGACAGAAAACAGACAGTGGCAATGCGCAGGGTCGGCAACTCACTCGTCTCACCCAAAAA
The DNA here is from genome assembly GCF_056406035.1 of Polaromonas sp. P1_E1_2. NCBI lineage: Bacteria > Pseudomonadati > Pseudomonadota > Betaproteobacteria > Burkholderiales > Comamonadaceae > Polaromonas > Polaromonas sp. P1_E1_2. Next base: position 817 of record NZ_JBFUAZ010000480.1, read on the forward strand.
CAGCAGGATGATGGTAGTGCCGATCAGCATGGCGCAAAAGGTCAGAAAGGCGATGCAGATGTTGACCAACCAGCCACGCTGGCGCAACTCGCGCAGTTCGGCATACATGCGGTGCGCGCGGGCCTCTTCCACGCCGCCGGTCTCCAGCCGGTTCTCCAGGAAACGCGCGCGGTCGATGATGCGCGCCAGCCGCCCGGCGACGGCGGCGATCATTCCCGAAACAGCGGTGAGCAAAAACACCGGCGCCACTGCCAGTTGAATACCGTGGGTGACCGTTGCAAGGTCGGGCGCAAAGTTCATGCGGGGCTCCGGGGGTTCATGAAACGGGTATTGTCATGCAAACATCAGGCCAGCAGGCCTGCCGGTCGCCTGCCTTTGCGGACGATGCCCTACACGGATGTCGTCGCTGTCCGACAGCCCGCGGTGTGCGGTCGTCCCCACAATGAACTCCAAGGCAGTGCCCGCGTTGCCTTTTTCCCTGCGACCGCCATCGCGGCACAGCACCGAATTATTTCCACCAAAGGATTTCCCATGCTCGCCAATAACGAAGGACAGCGCGTCCCTGACGTGACCTTCAAGACACGCCAGAACGACCAGTGGGTTGACGTGAAAAGCACTGAACTGTTTGCCGGGAAAAACGTCGTGGTTTTTTCGCTGCCCGGCGCCTACACGCCCACCTGCTCTTCCACCCATTTGCCGCGCTTTAATGCGCTGGCCAATACCTTCAAGGCCCATGGCATTGACGACGTGGTCTGCTTCTCGGTCAATGACGCCTTTGTGATGAACGAATGGGGCAAGGCGCAGGAGGCCGGCAATATCACCTTGATTCCGGACGGCAATGGCGACTTCTCCAAAGGCATGGGCATGCTGGTCGACAAAAGCGATCTCGGCTTCGGCAAGCGCTCCTGGCGCTATTCCATGCTGGTGCGCGATGGCGTGATCAAGAAGATGTTCATCGAGCCCGAGAAGGAAGGCGACCCCTTCGAGGTTTCGGACGCCGACACCATGCTCAAGTACCTTGCACCGCAAGCCGTGGCGCCCGAGCCCATCACCCTCTTCAGCAAGCCGGGCTGCCCGTTTTGCGCGAAAGCCCGGGCCATGCTGGACGAAGCAGGTCTTAGCTACGAGGAGATCACCTTGGGCCAGGGCATCACCACCAGCACGCTGCAAGCGGTTGCAGGCGCGGGAACGGCGCCACAAGTATTCGCAGGCGGGAAAAAAATCGGCGGGTCGGAGGACCTGCAAGCCTGGTTGAAAGAGTCCCGACCAGAGCCGGAACCACGCCAGTTTCTCAGCTAGCCGGCTGCAGCACTTTCGCCCTGCGCCGGGCGCGCCAGCTGACCACCGCTTCGCAGGCGTCAAAGTGCTTGAGCAGGTTCTGCTTTTGCCGCTCGAGCAGCGAACTGGCGGCAATCATCTGCGGCCATGACTCACACGCTTTTCCCACTGCTTCATTGAGCACACCGCGCACGCGCGTTTCAAACATGCCCGTGGCGTTGCAAAAACTGCGCAGCGTTTTGGCGGTCAGCCTGGCCTGCTTTTCACCACCGGGCACAAAGCGCAGCGCGTGGCCCCTGCCGCCCAGGTAGGCCGCGTACGCCACCACGTCGTAGGCCGGAGACAGCTCGGGCGTGCGGCCACCCGGGTACACCACACCGAAGTTTTTGACGTGGGCGTCATAGTTGCCGAGCATTTCATTGACCATCACGCGGCGGATCAATTCTTCTGCAGCGCCCTCACCCAGGTGCGCCTCCAGGCTCATGCCTTCACGCAMCGTCCGGGCCATGGCGGCGTAGGTTGCAGCGGGATGCGTGTATTTTTCTTCCGGCTGGATGCGCAGGATCTGCGCAAAGTCTTCGCAATGAATGTGGCCCTCAGGCCCGCGGTCAAAGCGCTTGACGGCGAGGAAATGCCGGCTTTCGCCAAGTACAAAGGGTTGCTCGGCGACGATCTCGTCCATGGGCGCCAGCCAGGCCTGGCACACGTTCACGCCGGCTGCCCGCGCAAGCCGCAGGGAAAGCTCTTCCACTTCGGGCAACAGGGCAAATTCGGCTGTGGGCAGCTTGGCGATGATGTGGATGCCTTGCGCGTCGCGGGTGCGCGCCACGTAGCGACCCGGCTGCTGCACCAGCGCCAGCTTGGGCTGAACGCCCGACAGCGATGTCGCGTCGGGCAAAGGATCGGCCGTGACGGACATTTCGAGCGCATCGTTGTGCTGTGTCACCACCCCTGCCAGCGCATCGGCATCAAGGTGCGCGGGATAGGCATACACATTGCCCGGCAAGTCTGTGCCGCAGGCAGCCAGCATGTCGAAATGGTCGTTCGGCCCGCAACCGCGCAACTGCTCCAGGTGGCGGCGCAGCGGCCCTTCGGGCAGCAGGTTCTGGAAGAAGGCCGGCAGGCGCCCGCCTTCGGCATTGAAGAATGGCGTGTTCACATAACTGCGCCAGAAAATCTCCCGGCGCTGTGGGTCGTCGTCGGTGGCAGCCCAGGAGAACACCGGCGAATCCGGGT
>NZ_JBFUAZ010000481.1:0-3322 GCF_056406035.1 Polaromonas sp. P1_E1_2
TACGCTGGATTTCGCGCGCAGCATTATCGATATGTACGAGCCGCGCAAACGCCTTGACGTCGGCACCTGGGGCATCATGGGCATTGGCATGGGCTTTGCCGTTGCCGCCGCCGTCACTACGGGTAAACCCGTAATCGCGATCGAAGGCGATAGCGCCTTCGGTTTCAGCGGTATGGAAGTCGAGACGATTTGCCGCTACAACCTCCCCGTCTGCGTTATCGTCTTTAACAACAACGGCATTTACAAGGGGACCGACGTGAATCCGCTGGGCGGCGACGTAGCACCCACCGTGTTCGTCAAGAATGCGCGATACGAGATGATGATGCAGGCTTTCGGCGGGGTGGGCGTTTTGGCCAACACCCCAGCCGAATTGGCGAAGGCGCTGGACGAAGCCGTTAAATCTGGCAAGCCGACCCTGATCAACGCCATCATCGACGAAACCGCAGGGACCGAAAGTGGTCGAATCACCAGCCTGAATCCGCAGAGTGCTGCAGCAAAGAAGTAATCCAAAGCCATCCCAAGGAGAAATCAAAATGAGCAACAAACCACTCGCAGGCATCAAAATCATCGACTTCACGCACGTGCAGGCAGGCCCTGCCTGCACTCAGATGCTCGCCTGGTTCGGCGCTGACGTGATCAAGGTCGAGCGTCCTGGCTCTGGCGACGTCACCCGAAGCCAGTTGCGAGACATCGAAGGCGCTGACGCGCTGTACTTCACCATGCTCAACAGCAACAAGCGCGGCCTGACGCTGGATACCAAAAAGCCTGAAGGCAAGGAAGTGCTGGAGAGGCTCATCAAGGAATCAGATGTGATGGTCGAGAATTTTGGTCCCGGTGCGCTGGACCGTATGGGATTCACCTGGGAACACATCCAGTCACTCAACCCGAAAATGATTCTGGCATCCGTCAAGGGTTTCTCTGACGGCCACCATTACGAAGACCTGAAGGTTTACGAAAACGTGGCCCAGTGCGCAGGCGGAGCAGCGTCCACCACCGGCTACTGGAAAGGCGAGAACTCAGGCCCCACCATTTCGTCTGCTGCTTTGGGCGACAGCAATACCGGCATGCACCTGGCCATCGGTATTTTGACGGCCTATATCGGCCGCCAGAAGACTGGCAAGGGCCAAAAAGTCGCCGTGTCCATGCAGGACAGTGTGCTCAACCTGTGCCGCGTCAAAATGCGCGACCAGTTACGCCTGGACAACCTCGGCTACCTGGAAGAGTACCCGCAATACCCGCATGAAATGGAAGCCTTCAAAGACGGCGTGGTACCGCGCGGCGCCAATGCCGGCGGTGGCGGACAACCCGGCTGGATTTTGAAATGCAAGGGTTGGGAAACCGACCCCAACGCCTACATCTATTTCACGGTCCAGGGGCATGCCTGGGAGCCGATCTGCGACGCCTTGGGTAAACCCGAGTGGAAAACCGACCCGGCCTACACCACGGCCAAGGCACGCCAGCCGCACATCATGGACATCTTCGCGACGATTGAAGCATTCATCGCCGACAAGACCAAGTTCGAAGCCGTGGACGTCTTCCGCAAATTTGATATTCCTTGCGCGCCCGTGTTGTCGATGAAGGAGTTGTTACATGACAAATCCTTGCGCGCCAGTGGCTCCATCGTTGAAGTCCCGCATAAAGTGCGCGGTAGCTACTTCACCGTGGGCAGCCCGATCAAGTTCTCTGACACCAAGCCCGAAGTAACGGCATCGCCCCTGCTGGGCGAGCACACCGATGAAGTTTTGTCTGAACTCGGTTACAGCAAGGACCAGATCGCAGCCATGCACACGGCAAAAGCGGTTTAAACGCAGTTTTCTGCCTTACCGGCCTTGATGGCCCGCAAAAAACGGCGTTCAGTTTGAGCGCCGTTTTTTTTAAGCCTCAGCCAGCCTATTGCCAGCACCAGGAGTGGACCTATGCAAACAACAACCGACCTGAAACAGCTCGTGCAAGCCGTTGGCGACGCGATTGTTGCCTCTGATGCCGGCGGGGCGATCGTCTTGTGGAACCCGGCCGCTACGCGGATGTTCGGTTTCACGGAAGAGGAAGCCCTGGGCAAGTCGCTGGACATCATCATTCCGCAGCGCCAGCAGCAGCGCCACTGGGACGGCTACCACAAGACCATGGAAACCGGAAAAACGCGGTATGGCAACGACGTTCTGCGTGTGCCGGCCGTGCACAAGGACGGGCATGGGCTGTCTATCGCCTTTACCGTCGCCCTGTTACATACCCCGGACAACAAGGTTTCGGCCATCGTCGCGGTGATCCGCGACGAAACCGCCCGCTTTGCCGAAGAACGAAATCTGAAGAAACGCCTGACCGAGCTTGAAATGCAGCTTGCTCCTCAGGGTAATACACCCTAACCCAAACCGTACAGACACACCACTGGAGCAGTGATTACCATAGAGGTTGAACAGGGCAGAGTAAGCCCTGAGCACGGATCAAACCGTGTGTAACAACCACTTTTCAACTTCCCGGCAGGAACTTTCATGAGCAAAGCGTTAGACGGTGTCCGCATTCTTGATTTCACCCACGTTCAATCGGGGCCGACGTGCACCCAATTGCTGGCCTGGTTCGGCGCCGACGTCATCAAGGTCGAGCGTGCCGGCGAAGGCGATGCGACACGCGGGCAGCTGCGCGACATTCCCGGTGTGGACAGCCTGTACTTCACGATGCTCAACCACAACAAGCGCTCGATCACGCTGGACACCAAAAAGCCGAAAGGCAAAGAGGTTCTGGATACCCTGATCAAGGAGTGCGATGTGCTGGTCGAGAATTTTGCCCCTGGCGCACTCGATCGGATGGGCATCACCTGGGAGCACATCCAGAAGCTCAATCCCCGGATGATCGTCGCCTCGGTGAAGGGTTTCGGCCCCGGCCGCTACGAAGACTGCAAGGTTTACGAGAACGTTGCCCAGTGTGCGGGCGGCTCAGCCTCCACCTCCGGCTTTGATGACGGCCCACCCATGGTCACCGGCGCACAAATTGGCGACAGCGGAACCGGTCTGCACCTGGCACTGGGCATCGTCGCGGCCCTCTATCAACGCAACACCACGGGACGCGGCCAGAAAGTGCTGGCCCCCATGCAGGATGCCGTGCTGAACCTGTGCCGCGTCAAGCTGCGCGACCAGCAGCGCCTGGAGCGCACCGGCACCATGCACGAATACCCGCAGTACCCTGACGGCAAGTTCGGTGAGGCCGTGCCGCGCGCCGGCAATGCGTCCGGYGGCGGCCAGCCGGGMTCCATCCTGAAATGCAAGGGCTGGGAGACCGACCCCAACGCGTATATCTACTTCATCACCCAGGGCGCCGTGTGGCCAGC
>NZ_JBFUAZ010000482.1:0-3319 GCF_056406035.1 Polaromonas sp. P1_E1_2
GGGGTAGACCGCCAGCACATCGATTTCAGGCATGCGGTAGCCCGGCAGCAGGGGCACCAGCCGGCCTTCGCGCAGGTCTTCCCCGACGAGGAAGGCCGGCTGCCAGATGATGCCCAGCCCGGCCACGGCCGCTTCGCGGGCGGTATCGCCATTGTTGGCGTGCATGATGTAGTTGACCTTGACCACATGGGGGCGCCCCTCGCCGTCGATGAAATGCCATTCGTTGGCGGTGGCGGCATAGGTGTAGCCCAGGCAGCGATGGCCCGCGAGGTCGGCGGGCACAGCAGGGTGACCGTGCTTTTTCAGATAGGCCGGCGCGGCACAGAGGATGTTGCAGGAAGTCGCGAGCTTGCGGGCTGCATGGGTGGCCGGCCCCGTGCGCGAGATGCGTATGGCGAGGTCGTAGCCTTCTTCCACGATGTCCACCACGCGGTCACTGAGGGCAATGTCGAGTTCCACCTCCGGATAGCTTTGCATGAAGCGCGGCCACAGCGGCGCCAGGTGACGGATGCCAAAGCTCACAGGCGCATTGATGCGCAGGCGCCCGCGCGGCTGCAGGGTTGCCGACGAGGCCAGCGCCTCCGCGTCGGCAACCTCTTCAAGAATCGACTTGCTGCGCTCATACAGCGCTTCGCCGCTTTCGGTGAGCGAGAGCTTGCGGGAGCTGCGGTTGAGCAGGCGCGTGCCGAGGTGGGCTTCCAGCTCATTGATATAGCGGGTGACGTTGGCCGGCGAGGTGTCCAGCGCATCGGCCGCACGCGTGAAACTGCCGCGGCCCACCACGGTGACAAACATCTCAAACGCACGCAGCCGGTCCATTTCAACCCCCATCATTCATAAAAGATGAATGATTAAATCAGTTTTACGGCCTTCCTCCAATAGAAGATGAAACTTACATTGGACTCATCGGCAGGCAGGAAGCCCACCGAACCAGGAACCTCCACCCAAGACAAAGGAAATCGACATGACCACGCAAACCACTTCATTCACACCCCGCTTCGCCAACAAGACCGTGCTGGTCACGGGTGGCAACAGCGGCATCGGCCTGGCCACCGCCTTGCAATTCGCCGGGCAAGGCGCGCGGGTCGTCATCACCGGCCGGGACCAGGTGTCACTGGACCAAGCCAAAGCCCAACTGGGCACAGGCGCCATCGCCCTGCGCAACGACGCAGGGGCCAGCGGCTCGGCCAAKGCATTGGCCGCCGCGCTGGTTGCCGAAGGCATTACGCTGGATGCCGTGTTCATCAACGCAGGCCTGGCCAAGTTCGCCCCGCTGGAAAGCGTAGACGAAGCACTCTGGGACGACACCTTCAACGTCAACGTGAAAGGCGCATTCTTTGCGATCCAGGCGCTGTCGCCGCTGCTGAACACGGGCGCCGCCATCATCCTGAACGGATCGATCAATGCCCACATCGGCATGCCCAACTCCAGCGTTTACGCCGCCAGCAAGGCCGCGTTGATTTCGCTGGCAAAAACGCTGTCGGGTGAGCTGGTGGCGCGTGGCATCCGCGTCAATGTGGTGAGCCCCGGCCCGGTTACGACGCCGCTGTACGGCAAGCTTGGCGTGCCTGCAGACCAGCTCGATGCGCTGGCCGCCGGCATCCAGGCGCAAGTGCCGCTGAAACGCTTCGGCACGCCCGACGAAGTGGCCAGCGCCGTGGTGTATTTGTCATCGCCTGATGCGGCTTTTATTGTCGGCACCGAGCTGATCGTCGACGGCGGCATGAGCCAGCTGTAAGCACTTCCCGCGCTCGCCGCGCAAACAAAAGAGGGCGATGCCGTTGCCGGCATCGCCCTCCTTTTTTGGTTGCGCAAAAACTCAGTATTGCCAGAAGATGCGCTGCAGTTCCTTGCTGTCAATGTTCTTGGTCAAGGCCACGGCGGCCAGGATGCGGGCCTTTTGCGGGTTCAGGTCATGCGCGACCACCCAGTCGTACTTGTCGTCAGGCTGCTCGGCGTTGCGCAGCACAAAGCCTTCGGGCACACGCGAGGAGCGCACGACCTGGATGCCTTTGGCGCGAACTTCCTGCAGCGCAGGAACCACACGGTCGGCCACGGAGCCGTTGCCGGTGCCGCCGTGGATCAGGGCCTTGATACCAGTCTTGCCGACAGAGTCCACCGCGGAGCGCGGCACGTTGCCGTAGCCATAGACGATATCGACCGGCGCCAGCGCCTCGAAATCATCAATGTTGAATTCGGACTGCGCGGTGTGGCGCTTCACGGGCGCGCGGAACCAGTAATTCTGGCCTTCCACCACCATGCCGAGCGGGCCCCACTGGCTCTTGAAGGCCTCGGTCTTGATGTTGATGGTTTTGGTGACATCACGGCCGCTCTGGAGTTCGTCGTTCATCGTGACCAGCACGCCTTTGCCGGCGGCATCCTTGCTGGCGGCCACGCTGACGGCGTTAAACAGGTTGAGCGCACCATCGGCCGACAGCGCCGTACCCGGGCGCATGGAGCCGACCACCACGATGGGCTTGCTGGTGCGGATCACGAGATTCAGGAAGTAGGCGGTTTCTTCCAGGGTGTCGGTACCGTGGGTCACCACGATGCCGTCCACGTCGGACTGCTTGACCAGCGCCGAGATGCGCTTGCCCAATTTCACCAGGTTGTCGTTAGTGAAACTTTCGGAAGCAATTTGCGAGACCTGCTCGCCCTTGACGTTGGCCACGTTGGCCAATTCCGGCAACCCGGCCAGCAACTTGTCGACCGGCACCTTGGCGGCAGCGTAGGTCGCGCTGTTCAGGGCCGAAGCGCCGGCGCCGGCAATGGTGCCGCCGGTGGCCAGGATCACGACATTGGGTTTGGCGGCGGTTTGCGCCAGCGCGGGCGCGCCGAGCGTGGTAAACGCCACCAGGCCAAGCGCGGCGCCCATGTGACGAAATGTTGAGGTTATTTGCATGTATGTCTCCAAGGAAATGGAATTTGTCTGATTTTTTGCGCACAGCGAGCAAAACAAGCGGTTTCACCTGCCTGTGCGGCGATTTCCCTGGCCTTGCGGCCAAAGGTGGCTCATCGTAGCGACGCTGGCAGTCCCCAGCGATGCATAATGTAACGAGGGGTATGACTAAAACTCACACCCCTCAGCAGCATGGCCCCATGCGTCTCCGGCGACCCGGCAGCGACATACCCGCAGCGACATGAACCTCAGGCAACTTGAAGTCTTCCAGGCGGTGATGCAGACCGGCAACATGAGCGCCGCGGCGCGGCTGATCTGCATCACGCCCTCGGCCGTCAGCAAGACGATTGCGCACACGGAATTGCAACTGGGCTACAAACTTTTTACCCGCGGCAAGGGCACGCTGGCCCCCACGCCCGA
>NZ_JBFUAZ010000483.1:0-3312 GCF_056406035.1 Polaromonas sp. P1_E1_2
GGCGCGGTGCTTGCCGCACATGAAACACGACATCGTGGCAGCGCCAAATGACGTGGTGGCAGCAAACGGTGAGCCCGACACCTTGGACTTGTAGCGCAGGCCGTCAGCGAGTACGGCGGTTTTGGCGTCAGCTCTTGCCATGGTTGGGGTCTTCCTTCAGTTGGGGGTTGATGGGTTTCATGGCCTTTTCAATGGCCTCTTTGGCCTTCAGCTCGGCAGCGAGCGAGGCGTCCAGCGCAGACCGGCACAGGCCCGCATACTGGTAATTGACGTTTTCATACAGCTCGGCCGCAGCCGGGTGCGTGTCGAGCAGCGCGCCCAGCGCCATGCCGGGTTCCACATCGCCCAGTTCGTTGACCAGGTGCAGCACCACGGAGCGGTACTGCTCGGCACCCACCGGCACCGCGCTGTGCTCAAGCCGTTCCAGCAGCTCGGCCAGTACGTGGGTGACCGTGAGGTCGGTTTTGTGGGGATGGGGTTGGGTGGCGTTCATGCAGTGAATTTGGGGCTTCCTTCCCCTAAATCAAGCACTTTGCGGACCAGGTAACCGCCCTTCGGCGGTTGCTGGCCCCCTTTTGGGCTAGCCTGGATCAGCCCTGCGCGCTATATTTTTTATAGCTGCTCGCGCTTGTCTGCTGTGGGTTGGAGGCCTATTTTACCTCTAAACGGCAGGCCCGGAAGCTTTCCCCCGGCTTCCAGAGGCCATTTGGCGTRCCTGCAGGTGTTACCAAACGTCTTTTGAACGCCGTTTAATGGATGAAAAGTAGCTACAGACCAATGCTGGTAAGCGCAAGTAGCTCCTGATTTGATAGCACCCGAAATACCGCGCAGAGCGTCTACGGTACTTTTTACCCTCCATCGGGCAACCCTTTTGCCGCCAGATGGGCCACCAGCAACCTGGCCGCCGCCGACAAACCCGACTCATCCCGAAAGCAGATGGCAAAGCGCCGGCGGGCCCAGGGGTCGGCGAGCGGCATCACACGCAGCCCATAGGTGGCGGCATAAGGCTCGGCCACCTCGCGCGGCACCACGCTGATGGCCAGGTTGGCGCGGACCACACGCAAGGCGGCCTCGAAGTTGGACACGATGACGCGGTGAACCACGACCTTGCCCTTGAGCGCCGCAGCCCGCAGGAGCAGCACCTGCACAGCACTGTGCGCGGGAAGGCTGACATGCTCGAAATCCAGCGTCTGCTCAAAGTGCAGGGTTTTCTCGCCTGTCAGCGGGTGCGACGGGTGGGTCACGATGGCYAGGTGATCGGTGCGGTAGCTGCGCGACTGCAGGCCGCTCAGGTCGGCGGCGTCCCAGCAGATGCCGACCGAGGCCACGCCCTCCTTGATGCCGCGAATCACATCGGGGCTGACGCGCTCTTCCATGTCGACCTGGATGTCGTGGTGCGCCGGCTCCTGCAAAAAAGCCGCCACATCGTCGGCCAGGGACTCGGCCATGACAGAAGCCGTGGCCAGGATGCGCACCTGGCCGCGCACGCCCTGGGCATAAGCGGCCATGTCGCGCTCGATGCGCTCGGCGCTGGCCAGCATGGTGCGCGCGTGTTCCAACAGGCTTTCGCCGGCGGGCGTTGGTTCGACGCCGCGGCGCCGCCGCACCAGCAGCGGCGTGCCGACGGTGTCTTCGAGCTGGGCCAGCCGCTTGCTGATGGCCGAGCCGACGATGTTGGCCTGCTCGGCCGCGCGGGCAATGCTGCGTGCATCACATACCGCCGCGAACAGCCGCAGCGTGGTCATGTCGAGGTCTCTCATGGGCGACTCCTGGCGGTCAATGGCTAGATTTGATATTCCCATCAGGAACGTTAGCGCTTCCAGAATTGATCAACCAAACCTTTTGGGAAATTCTAAACTGCAGCCACGCCCTGAGAATGGACAGAATGACAACGGAGACCACAGTGAACCTGCCTTCAAGGCCTGCCCTCCCCCGGCAGGCAACGATTCGTGAAGTCGGCCTGCGTGACGGCCTGCAAAGCATTGCCGCCGTGATGCCGACCGCACACAAGCTGCAATGGATCCAGGCGGCCTACGACGCCGGCCAGCGCGAGATCGAGGTCGGCTCTTTTGTGCCAGCGCGCCTGCTGCCGCAGCTGGCCGACACCGCCGAACTGGTGGCCTTTTCCAAAACACTGCCTGGCCTGGTCACATCGGTGCTGGTGCCCAACCTCAAGGGTGCCGAACGCGCCATCGAATCCGGCGCCGACCTGATGCTGCTGCCGATTTCAGCCAGCCACGCCCACAGCCTGGCCAACCTGCGCAAGACGCCCGACGAGGTGGTCGAAGAAATCGCCCGCATCCGCGAACTGCGTGATGCGTCGGGCTCACCCATCGTGATCGAAGTCGGCATGAGCACGGCCTTTGGCTGCACGCTGCAGGGCCGGGTCGAGCCGTCCGAGGTGCTGCGGCTGCTGCGCGCCGTGCTGGACGCCGGCGCCGACCGCGTAGGCCTGGCAGACACCGTGGGTTATGYCGACCCGGAAATGGTTCGCCTGCTGTTTGAGCGGGCTTTTGAGGTGGCCGGTGAACGGCTCAACTGCGGCCACTTTCATGACACCCGCGGACTCGGCATGGCCAATGTGTATGCCGCGCTGCAGACCGGCGTAACGCGCTTTGACGCCTGCCTTGCCGGCATAGGCGGCTGCCCGCATGCGCCCGGCGCCAGCGGCAATGTGGCCACTGAAGACCTGGCCTATATGCTGGCCAGCATGGGCATTGAAACCGGCATTGACTTTGACAAGCTGATGGCGCTGCGCACCCGCGTGGCGGGCTGGCTTGAAGGCGAAACCCTGCACGGCACACTGTGGCGTGCGGGCCTGCCCAAAACCATGCGCCTATCTGCTGCCTCCGCTGCCGCTGCGGCCTGAACTATTTTTTCTTCCGGAACACTGCATGCAACCCATCCCCGAATCCACCACCCCACAGCCGCTGGCCGGCTTGCGCGTGGTGGAGTTCACCCACATGGTCATGGGCCCCACCTGCGGCATGGTGCTGGCCGACATGGGCGCCGAAGTCATCAAGGTCGAACCCATCGACGGCGACCGGACCCGCCGCCTGCTGGGCGCCGGCTCGGGCTTCTTCCCGCTCTTCAACCGCAACAAGAAAAGCATCGGCATTGACCTGCACGACCCGGTGGGCGCCGAAGTGGCGCGCAAGCTCTGCGCCAGCGCCGACGTGGTGGCCGAAAACTTCAAGCCCGGCACCATGGCCAAGTACGGCCTGGACTACGCCGCGCTCAGCGCCGTCAACCCGCGCATCATTTACATCAGCCACAAAGGCTTTTTGCCCGGCCCGTATGACCACCGTACAG
>NZ_JBFUAZ010000484.1:0-3312 GCF_056406035.1 Polaromonas sp. P1_E1_2
GGCMTGGACAGCAAGTTCATCAACAACGCACTGGCCTTTGCAGCCGCGCTGGCCATCATGGTGGTGGTGGCCTGGTTGATTGAGAAACTGGTGCTCAGCAAGCTCGTGAACCAGGAAGGCGTGGCGCTGCTGATGGCGACGCTGGGCATTTCGTATTTCCTGGACGGCTTCGGCCAGACTATCTTTGGTTCCAGCATTTACAAGATTGACGTGGGCATGCCCAAGGACCCGATGTTCCTGCTGGAAGGTATCTTCCAGGGCGGCCTGCTGGTGAACCAGGAAGACCTGGTCGCCGCGCTGATCGCGACTGCCCTGGTGGCGGCACTGGCCGCCTTCTTCCAGTACACCAGCACAGGCCGGGCCCTGCGCGCGGTGGCGGACGACCACCAGGCCGCGCAATCCATCGGCATTCCGCTGAACCGCATCTGGGTCATTGTCTGGAGCGTGGCAGGCTTCGTGGCCCTGGTGTCCGGCGTCATCTGGGGCAGCAAGCTGGGCGTGCAATTTTCGCTCTCGGTGCTGGCGCTCAAGGCGCTGCCGCTGGTGATTTTGGGTGGCCTGACTTCGGTGCCTGGCGCGATTGTGGGTGGGCTGATTCTGGGCGTTGGCGAGAAACTGGCCGAAGTCTTTCTCGGGCCCTATGTCGGCGGCGGTATTGAAATCTGGTTCGCGTATGTGCTTGCGCTTTGTGTCTTGCTCGTTCGGCCTCAGGGCTTGTTCGGCGAGAAAATTATTGATCGCGTCTGAAGCCGCTTCTATCTAAAGAAAAACCATGTTTTACAGAGAAAACGGCCAGTTCAAAACCAACTACCGGGCGGACCAGCAGATCTTCCCGATCCTGCAGGACCGGATTGCCATCGGCCTGCTGCTGGCGACTGCCTTTGTTGTTGTGCCGCTGCTGGCGAGCGACTACCTGTTTCGCGCCATCCTGATTCCCTTCCTGATCTTTTCGCTGGCAGCCGTTGGGGTGAACATCCTGGTTGGCTACTGCGGCCAGATCTCGCTGGGCTCCGGTGCCTTTATGGCGGTAGGCGCCTATGGGGCCTACAACTTCTTTGTGCGCATTCCCGGCATGCCGCTGATTCCGGCGCTGATCCTGGGCGGTTTGTGCGCCATGCTGTTTGGCATTTTGTTCGGGCTGCCCAGCTTGCGCGTGAAGGGCCTGTACCTGGCGGTGACCACGCTGGCCGCGCAGTTCTTCAGCGACTGGATGTTCCTGCGCATCAAATGGTTCACGATGGACACGCCCTCGGGCTCGGTGTCGGTCTCCAACCTGCAGGTGTTTGGACTGCCCATCGAAAGCGCGCTGAGCAAATACCTGTTTTGCCTGGCCATCGTGGTGGTGATCACCCTGCTGGCCAAAAACCTGGTGCGCAGCGCGATCGGCCGCGAGTGGATGGCCATTCGCGACATGGACGTCGCCGCCGCTGTGATCGGCATACGCCCCATGTACGCCAAGCTCAGCGCCTTTGCGGTGAGCTCTTTCATCATCGGCATCGCCGGTGGCCTGTGGGCTTTTATCTACCTGGGCGCCTGGGAACCTGCGGCCTTCTCGGTGGACTACTCCTTCCGCCTGCTGTTCATGGTGATCATCGGCGGCATGGGCGCCATCATGGGCAGCTTCTTCGGTGCGGCTTTCATCGTGGTGCTGCCGATCGTGCTGAGCCAGCTGCTGCCGGTGCTGGCCGGCTGGCTGGGCATCTCGATCTCCACGGCGGGCATCTCGCACGCGGAACTGATGATTTTCGGCGGTTTGATCGTGTGGTTTTTGATTGTCGAGCCGCACGGGTTGGCCAAGCTGTGGGCCGTTGGAAAGCAGAAATTACGGCTATGGCCATTCCCCCACTGAAGCGTTCCGATGCGCCCGGCCTAGGGTTAAGAATTACTCGAAATCACCAATGCGCAATGGATTGTTAGGTCGTTTACTGAGGTGTCAGTTTTTTCACGGTGTTTATAAATTTTCCAGGAGACAACAATGAAGATTCGTAATGTGATGTTGGCAGTGGCAATCCTCGCCACCGGCGCTTCGTCCCTCGTGGCGACCAGCGCATTCGCACAGGCCAAAGAGCAATTCTTTCMGGTGCTGTCTTACCGCACCGGGCCTTACGCGCCCAACGGCGTGCCCTGGGCCAACGGCTATGTGGACTACCTCAAGCTGGTCAATGCCCGCGGCGGCATCAATGGCGTGAAGATCTCGTTTGAAGAGTGCGAAACCGGCTATGACACCGCACGCAGTGTCGAATGCTACGAACGCCTGAAAGGCAAGAACGGCGGCGCCACGCTGGTGCAGCCGCTGTCGACCGGTGCCACGTTTGCCATCACTGAGAAAGCCCCCGTCGATAAAATCCCCGTGGTGACGGTGGGCTATGGCCGCAGCGAGAGCGCGGACGGCTCCATCTTCAAATGGAACTTCCCGATTGCCGGCACCTACTGGGTTGCTGCTGACGCCATCCTCCAGGCCATCGCCAAGAAAGAAGGCGGCTTCGACAAGCTCAAGGGCAAGCGCATTGCGCTGGTCTATCACGACTCGCCGTTCGGCAAGGAGCCGATCCCGCTGATGCAGGAACGCGCCGCCATGCACGGCTTCACCTTGCAACTGCTGCCTGTTACCGCGCCCGGCGTCGAGCAAAAGGCCACCTGGCTGCAGATCCGCCAGTCGCGCCCAGACTACGTGGCGCTGTGGGGCTGGGGCATCATGAACACCACGGCCATCAAGGAAGCGCAAGCGACCGGCTACCCGCGCGAGAAGATGTACGGCGTGTGGTGGGCCGGTGCCGAGCCCGATGTGAAAGACGTGGCTGAAGGCGCCAAGGGCTACAACGCCGTGACGATGCAGCACGGCGCCGAGCCGAACTCCAAGCTGGCCAAAGACATGCTGACCCTGGTGCACGGCAAAGGCCAGGGCACGGGCCCCAAGGAAGAAGTCGGCCAGGTGCTTTACATGCGTGGCGCCATGAGCGCGATGCTGGGCGTGGAAGGCCTTCGCGCTGCACAAGATCGTTTCGGCAAGGGGAAAATCATGACAGGCGAGCAAGTGCGCTGGGGCCTGGAAAACCTGAACCTGACACAGGCCAAGCTGGATGCGCTGGGCTTTGCCGGCGTAATGCGCCCGATCAGCACCTCTTGCACCGACCACATGGGTTCGGCATGGGCGCGCATCCACACATGGGACGGCAAGGAGTGGAAATTTACCTCCGACTGGCTGCAGGCTGATGAGCAGGTGATCAAGCCCCTGGTCAAGTCCACCGCCGCCAAGTACGCCACAGAGAAAAAGCTGACAGCACGCACACCCGCTGACTGCCAGTCTTGAGC
>NZ_JBFUAZ010000485.1:0-3311 GCF_056406035.1 Polaromonas sp. P1_E1_2
CCGCCAGCCAGGCGTTGATGCCAAAAAGGCCTGCAGCCCAGTCGCAATGTGCGCAAAGCGCTTCTGTATTGATAGCACTCGCACCTGCTTCATGCAGGGGCGTGAGCAGGATTTCACAGTCGCCCAGCCTGGAGAAATCCGTTTCACCCAGCGCGACGCGGTAGCTGCCTTTTTCGACCACGTCGCCAGCCTTGCGCGCTTCGGTGATGAACTCGCACAGGTTGCCCCAGCCTGCCGCGTTGTGCGGCAGCACCACCAGCCTGAAGGCATCGGGTGCCTGCACCAAAAATTCCGCGCCCGGCAGCAGCTTGAGGCCCAGCTCCTTTGCCACCTCATGCGCCCTGACCACCCCGGCCACCGAACACTCGTCGGTGATGGCCAGCGCCTTGTAACCCAGCTCGGAAGCGCGTTCGGCCAGTTCCTGCGCGTGCGAGGCGCCACGCTGGAAGCTGAAGTTGCTCAGCGCGTGCAGCTCAGCGTAATCAGGAAGTGCGTAGGCAGGCATACGGGCCTCAGGCAAAAAAGCCGTGCAAATACCAGGTGCGTTGCCGGCCGGCCTGGGCGGCAGAGCCCAGCCTTTCGCTGTAAACCCACAGCAGGCCGCCCTGCTGGCTGCGGTAGATGTAGTAGTCGCGGAACGCCCACGGCTTTTCACACAGGCCCGGCTCAGCGCTGCGGTTCTCGTGATCGGCCAGCAGCCATTCGGCAGCCTCCAGCCGCTGCGGCCCGGCCAGGCGCGTCAGCTTGCCCTGATAAACCGGGCTGTTGCCTGCGGCTTGCAATTTCAGCGGTTCGGGCAGCAACCAGGCCGGGTACAAGGCTTCGGCCCGGGCTTCCGAAGAAGCATGTGGAGTGGTTTTTTTTAAGCCTTTTATGGCCCTGGCGCGCATTGGCTGTGCGCAAGCAGCTATTGATTTGATAGCACTTCGGGCACTCACCCAGCGCTGCATCAGCTCGGGCCGGTGGTCGGTGCAAGGTTGCCAGGCTTGCACATTGGCATCGCCCAGGCGGGCGCTGAGTCGCTCGACCAGCTCCACCACGCTGTCGCCCTGCCGGCGCGCTTCCATCAGCAGGCTGCCGGTGGCGGCGGCCGAGTCGGCCAGCAGCTCGGTGGCCAGCGACTGCAGCGTCAGGCTGTGCACCGGCGCCGGCAGCTTTTGCTGCGCCAGGTGCTCTGAGATAAGGCGCGCCACATGGCGCAGGTCTTGGGCGGGCTGGGCCGTGCGAATCTCGAGCTCGCCGGTCGGCGCCACATCGCGGCGTTTGTCCAGGTGCCAGATGATTTTCAGGGCGCAGAGCCCGCTCTGGCGCCCCAGCAGCCAGGCATGCAGGTGGACCAGCAGGCGCTCAACGCCCGCCATCAGCGCAGGCCCATGGGTGACAAGCGCGTTGAGCTCCAGTTTTTCTTCAAAGTGCTCGGGCAGCACTTGCCACTCGTAGTCGTCGGCTACGGTGCCGCGGGCGCGGTCCAGCGCCTCCAGCAGCTCGGCGCCAAAACGCCGCGCCACGCCGTCACGCGGCAGGCGCAGCAGGTCGTCCCAGCTGCGGCAGCCAATGCGCTCCAGCACACCCAGGTGCGGGCGCGCGGCCGTCAACGTGTGCATGGGCAGGTCGGCCACGCGTTTTTTCAACGCGCCGGCCTGATCCTGCTGCAGCCGAAGCCGTCCGATTGCTATCAAAGATGTAGCACCTTGCGCACGTTCCATAAGGGCTGCAACCTGGTTTGATTCAAAAAATAGGTCGATTTTCTGCGCCAGCAGCTGCATCAGCCGCGCCAGCCCGCCAAAGAGGCGCAGGCTGCCCGTTACGTCCATCAGCACCGCTTCATCGACCAGCGCCACGCGCGGCGTGAAGCCCAGCGCCAGGCTGGCCACCGCGCGCTGCAAAGCGGCGGCGTCCAGCACAGACGAGGCCGGTTGCGCCGCGTCAGTGGTGATCGAGATGCGCAATGCGATCCAGCAACGCATGGATGGGACTCCGGGGTGAGGTGACAGGAAGCGAAACCAGCGATGGCAGCAGGATGGGGGCAAGCTCTTCCCGCTTTTGCTCTTCCCGCTTTTGCCGGGCCATGTCGCGGCTGGCCGCCAGCAAGGCCGACAGCCGGGCGGGCCGGGTATCGAGCAGCACCGGCGCGGCCAGCGGCGGGCCGCGGCGCTTGAGCACATGGACCAGCAGGTTGCCGCCCTCCCGCACAGTGCCTTCCAGCAGCAGGCGCAGCGGCGCGGGTGACGATTCGTGTTGGGCCCGCAGCGGCCGGAACACAAACAGCAGCTTGTGGTGCGCATGCGCGGCAATCTGCAGGCGGCGCAGGTGGGCGCTGCGCGCATCGGGCAGCCAGGCCAGCACGGCGGTCACGTCAGCGCACTGCAGCGCCTCTCGCGTGGCCCAGAGCAGCGAAGGCGCGTCACCTGGCTTGCCGTGGATGCTGATGAGCCGCCGCATGTCGATCTGGCGCGCGCCCAGTGCGGGGCCAAATGGCAGGTAAGGCGCGCCGACCAGCGCCGTCAGTTGCGCGCCGGGCTCATCCGGTGTGGCGGGCTGGTTGAGGGCGCGGGCCAGGCCGGGCGCCAGCAAACCCCATTCCTGCAGGCCCGCCTGCGGCAGCAGCACTTCAACCAGCGCGCCCTGCGGCCAGCCGCCTCCCGGCAAGGCCTGGTCGAGCGCTGCATAACCTGTGGCCACCGTCTGCGCACTCGCGCTGCCCAGCTCGCCGGCCCGCCAAACCTGGGCATTCAGGGCGTCGGCAAAGTCCGGCAAAGCGCTGGGCATTGCAGTGAGGGTGGGCATGGAAGGTGGTCCGGATCAAGTCGAATATACTGTATTTATGTACAGTATATGGCTGATTTGACGCCCCGCCAACCCGCTTGAAACCCGGGTACCCCAGTCGAGAATTATTCACCCCGGAGCCGCCGGGAAAACCGGCACTTCCCTGCAAATCAGGGTGCAGCGCGCTTGCCGGCGGTACCGCTGTTCTCGCGCGTCTAGAGTTTTGGCGGGGGTGGCCGGCCCACGTTGTGGGCGCCCGTGTTGGCCGCCTCCCAATACGCCTTGTCCAGCGTGCCGGGGTGGCTCTTGACCGGGGTGCCGACCGGCACATTGCCAGGGCGCTGAACGCCCTCTACCGAGTAGGTTTTCAGCTTGGGTTTCTCGGTACTGGAGGGGTTGAGCGCATGAAACTCGTGCGCCACCTTGGAAGGGTTGTCGGGAGACAGCTTCTGGCCACGGACACTGGCCAGCGTTTCAATGTGCGTCATGCACCGCGTCGTGTACGGGTCGGATGCCTCGCCGTACAGGTGGAACACGCCGTGCTG
>NZ_JBFUAZ010000486.1:0-3303 GCF_056406035.1 Polaromonas sp. P1_E1_2
GCGGATGGAGGCCTCAAAGGGAAAGCCCAGGCCCACGCCGTTGCGAATAAAGGTAAAGCCGCTGATGGAGACTGGCATCGGGAATGACTTTCTAGGCTGCGCCCTGGAAGCCCAGGCGGTAAAGGTGGGCATAAGCGCCGTTGTTCTGGAGCAGCTCAGCATGGCTGCCTTGCTCGACGATGCGGCCGGCGTTCATCATGATGATGCGGTCGGCATGCTGGATGGTGGACAGCCGGTGGGCGATGATCAGCGAGGTGCGGCCCGCGGCCAGCCGCTGTATGGCTTCCTGTACGGCTTTTTCCGACTCGGTGTCCAGGGCCGAGGTGGCTTCGTCGAGGATGAGCACGGGCGCATCCTTGTACAGTGCCCGGGCAATCGCCAGCCGTTGGCGCTGGCCGCCGGACAGCTGCATGGCGTTGTGGCCGAGCACGGTGTCTATGCCCTGCGGCAGTTCCTCGAGCAACTGGCCCAGATTGGCGGCGGTCAGGCAGCGCACGATCTTGTCACTGTCGAAAGACTGACCCAGCGCGACGTTGAAGGCCATGCTGTTGTTGAACATGACGACGTGCTGGCTTACGAAGGCGAACTGCGAGCGCAGCGAAGCCAGGTCCCAGTCTCGTAGTTCCGTGCCGTCCAGCAGTATGCTGCCGGCGCTGTAGTCGACAAAGCGCGGAAGCAGGCTGGCCAGCGTGGTCTTGCCAGAACCGGACGAGCCGACCAGCGCCACGGTCTCGCCGGCGCGTATCGCCAGGCTGATGCCGTCCAACGCCGGCGGCGTATCCGGCTTGTAGACAACGCTGACGCCTGAAAATTCAATGTCGCCGGCGACCCTGGCCGTGCTGAAGCTGCCGCTGCTTTCGTCCTCGATGAGGTCGACCAGGTCCAGCCCGCGCTCGATCGCCGCCAGCCCGCGCGTGATGGGCGTGGCACCGTCGGACAAGCTTTTGATGGGGGCGATCAGCAGCAGCATGGCCGTCACGAAGGCCACGAAGCCGCCCACAGTGGTGGTGTTTTCCGAGCCCTGGAGCAGGGCGATGGAGATGACGGCCGACAGCGCCATTGCGGCCAGCACCTGGGTGATGGCGCTCATGCCTGCGTAGGCGACGGTGGATTTGATGGACAGCCGCCGCAGCGTGTTGCTCAGCGCCTCGAAGCGCGAAGCCTGACCGGCCTGCGCGCCATGCAGCCGCACGTCGCGGTGAGCCAGCACGTTCTCTTCGACGACATAGGCCAGGTTGTCCGTGGCCACCTGGCTTTCGCGGGTCAGCCGGTAAAGGCGGCGCGTCAGTAGCTGAATCACCAGCGCGACGGCTGGGAACAGCAAGGAGACGATCAGCATCAGCTTCCAGTTCAGGAAGAGCAAGTAAGCCACCAAGGCCACCAGCGTGAGAACGTCGCGCGCCAGCTTCATGACCGCATTGATCATCATCGACGAGCCGTTGAACACCTCGTAGACAACGGTGTTGGCGATGGCGCTGGAGGACTGGTCCGCGAACAGCGACAGGCGCGAGCTCAGCAGTTTGCCGAACATCGCCCGGCGCAGCGACTGGAGGCCCTCGTTGGTGACCTTGGCCAGGGCGTACTGCGCCAGAAACCCGGAGAGTCCCCGCAGGGTGAATAGCAGCATCAATGTCAGTGGAACCAGCCAGAGATTGAATGAGTCCCGCTGAAATCCCCGGTCCAGGAGTGGCTTGAGTAATGCCGGTACAAACGGCTCGGTTGCCGAAGCCACGATAGTGGCGCCAATGGCTAATGCCCATCCACCGCGTGAGCTGCTGAAATAAGGCCAGACTCTCGCAATCCTGTGCTGCAGGGACGGCTTTGATGGTGAATTCAAGGAGCCTTTTTCTGTGCTGCTGCTCATGCTGTTGCTTCGTTTTTGGATTGACCAGCAGATTCGTGCGTCGGGCTGCGGAGCCCTAAAACCAGCAGCAAACCGAGCAATACACAGAAAAAATCCCCGATCAGCGCGTCATAAATGGATGCATTGAAAAAGCACGAAGCGGCCAGTGCCAACAAAGTGGACTGCACCGCCCGGGCATATGGTTTGTCCATCCCGGCGGTATCTTTGAAGATCGAAAACATCAACCCGCAAAGTAGGGCAATTCCCGGAATGCCCAGCTGAACACCCCACAGCAGGTATTCCTGATGCGGATTTCCGTTTTGTACAGGCTTGTAATCCTGCTTTTCCCGTTGCTCAAGCCGGTTGTATTCGCTTGCCCAGCTCCCGGCCCCGGCGCCCAGAATCGGGTTGTCGCCAATCGACTGCACCGCCCTGTGCCAAAAATGGAGCCGGATGCCTGAAGAGCTGGATACTGCGCCGTAACCGGTTGCTATATCGGCCCCCTTTTTAAAGGAAAAAGACTTTATTTCGGTCTGCGCTTCCACAATTCTCTGGTGCATTTTGGATGAACCAAATGAGAGAGCTACAAGAAAGATAAAAGGCAGAAGTACAGTGACTATTCGATAGCGCTTGGGTAGTTCCCACATGATGGCGCTCGACAGCAAAAGGATTGCCACCACGTGCCCGGTACGGCCACTCAGCACAAAAAATACATTGCACAGCGCCAAGATCGCGGCCAATACAGCGAAATGTGGGCCAAAGCGCCCGGGGAAGAGGGCGCGTAAATGCCAGCAGACCGCTGCGAACACTCCGCTCATGATGCTCTGGTCCAGATAGCTGGAGAATACGGCGTAGTTTGTCAGCGCCATATTGGAAGTTGCCCAGGGTACCGGGAGATGGAAAAAAAGCATCCAGGAACCGGCCAGCAAAAATACCTGTGCAGCAACAAATGTGGCAAACGCACACATCGCCTCACGCGCATCGCGAACAAGAAATACGATCAGGATGATCTCAAGCAGCTTGCCATATTTTCCAACCGAGCTCAATGCATCGGTCAGTGGCGCAACGGTCCATATCAGGCTAAGCGTGAACGCGAACAGGATGACCAGCACGGCGATTGGTACGCGCAACCCTGCAAGCGGATTCTTGTATTGCCCGGTTTGTCGCATGGCCAGCAGGGTAGCGAGCCCGCAAAGCACCAGCAAAAGCTTGGCAATACTGATTATTGCCATAGACAATCCAATAGAGGCCGTGGCTAAGCAAATAATGGCGAGCCGAAAATTGAGCGTCTTATTTAACAAAATGGTCGCAGTCAGTACCTGATGAGCAGCCCGCATTATCGGTGATTCCACACTTGCCGACGAGGGGGCGCGTACGGGTCCTCTGCTATGCTGTCAGGGGATGAAGCAACGCGACTTCACTGGTAAATCCCCCTTGTGATCTTCCGAGTAGGCATTCGT
>NZ_JBFUAZ010000487.1:0-3279 GCF_056406035.1 Polaromonas sp. P1_E1_2
GCTCTGCGGTACATGGGCGATGGTGCGCTGCCAGGCACGCAGATGGTCGCCACTGACCGGTTTGCCATCCACCAGCAGTTGTCCCTCGGTTGGAAGCAACAAGCCCATCATGAGGTCGAGTGTTGTACTTTTCCCGCTACCCGTGCTACCGACAAAACCGACGCGAGTTCCCTTGGTGATTGTCAGATCGAGACCATCAAGCACCCACGGCGTTGTGTCCGAATAGCGAAAGCGCACCTGGTCAAAATGAATATGGTTTTTGAAATCCAGCGGTGCAGCCGGTGGCTGGAATGCTTCGGGTGGGAGCGGCTGGTCGAGCAGCGCCAGCGTTTCGGCGAGCGAGGCCTGACAGCTCACGATCGTGGCCCAGGCCCCGAAACTTTGTTGCRAGGCCGGGAGCAGGCGCTGCGCGCCGAGTGCGAGTGCGCCGAGCACCGGTAATGCGCCCGCAACGCCGCCGTTTTGCTGACTGAGTGCATAAGCCAGCGCCGCGATCAGCACCATGCCAACCGCTTCCATCGCGTAGCGCGGGCTGATATTGATGAATTGGCTGTCGCTTTGGGCGCGGCGCAGCGGATGATCGGCCTTGCGGTAGATCTCGCAATACAGCGGTTGCGCATTGTCTAACAGCACATCGCGGATGCCACCGAGGCCTTCTTGCAGCGCCTTGACGACCTGCGTCTGCTCGCGTGCCACCAGCTCGCTGTTTTGCCGGAGCCGGCGCCTGGTTATGGCGGCAATGATGGTGTAGCTGGCGCCAAAGCCCAGCGCGGCGACGGTTGCGGCAAATGGGTCGATGACGACAAGAACGGCAACAACGGACGCGAGCAGGACGACCGAGCTCAGCAGCACAAGTACCGGTTGCAGCACCCCGAAAGCTATGCTGTTGACCTTTTGCGTGATGCCGGCGATGACCTCACTGCTGTTGCGCGAGACATGTACCTGATAGGGCTGGTAGAGGGTGCGCCGATAGAGTTCGGTGCTGAGATCGGAACCGCTGGTCAGGCCCAGGCGCATGCCAGCCCAGAGTAGCAACATGCGCAAGGCCCCGGCCAGAAGCGCTGCTGCCGCAAAAATAATCGTCAGCGGCAGGATTAATCCTTGTGCTGAAGCGATACCCCATGCCTGTGCGACCTGGGTGACGAGTGGGTAGGCGAACAGCCGCTCCGGTGCGGTCAGGACCGCGAGAAAAGGCAGTACGGCGCCCAAACTCATCACCTCGGCGAACGCACTGACCAGCGTCAGGGCCAGCAAACCCGCGAACTGGCGCCGACGCCGCAGGCTCAAATGCAGCCAGAGCCGACGCAACAGTTGTGGGAGTTCCTGCTTCAAGGTCATAACTCAGTGTTTGGACGGCTTGCCAGCGAGAAAGGCCTCGACGCTTTGTCGCACGCTCGGAAGGTCGAGCCCATGCTCATGCAGCAGGTAATCCCAGGTGCCGCAGAGCGACGAGAAGCGGTCCTTGATGCCAATGCGGCAGACCGGCAGCGGCCGGTAGGCGGTAACTTCTTCGGTGATGCAGGCACCTAGTCCGCCCATGACCGAATGTTCCTCCAAGGTCACGATGGCGTCGACCCGGTCGATAATCGAATGCAGGCACTCGCGATCCAGCGGTTTGATCGACGGCACGCTCCAGGCTTCTGCGTCGAGGCCCTGCTTGATGAGTTCGAGTGCGGTCTTCACCATGGATCCGGTTGCGAGCAGGGCGATGCGCTTCCCTCTCGGACTCACCGGTAGCATGCCGCCAGCTTGCAGTTTGACTGGACCGTCGTGCACGTCGCCACGATCACTTTTGCCGACGCGCATATAGACCGGTGATTCGAGCCGCAGTGCAAGCTGCATGGTCGCGGTCATTTCAAAGCRGTCAGCTGGAGACAACACGGTCAATGCCGGTACCGCGCGCGTGCAGGCGATGTCCTCGGTGCACTGGTGGCTGCTGCCGAGATGGCTGTAAACGAGCCCGGCGCCGTCACCTATCAGGATCACAGGCAGGTTTTCGTAGCAGACGTCGATCTTGATCTGCTCAAGCACACGCATCGGTACAAATGCCGCGAGGCCATAAACGATGGGTTTGAAACCGGCTTTAGCCAGACCCGCCGCCACCCCCACCATATTTTGCTCAGCAATGCCGCAATTGATGTATTGGTTCGGCCTGGCCTTGCGAAAAGCGTCGAACAGGGCATAGCCATGGTCGCCCGTGAGAAGCAGCACTTTAGGGTCGGCCAGCGCGGCAGCGACCAGCGCGTCGGAGAATGCGTTTCTCATGCTGTGCCTCCGAGCTCGGCGATCGCGGCCGCGTGGGTCTCGGCGGTCAGCCGTGTGTAGTGCCAGACGTTGTTGTGCTCCATGAACGAGACGCCCTTGCCCTTGATGCTGGTCGCGACGATTGCTTTCGGCTTTCCGTTGCGGCCGGCGCGCGCGTCGCGGTAGGCCGCGTCAATAGCGGCTTCATCATGGCCGTCAATGGTGACTGCGTCGAAACCGAAGGCGCGGAATTTCTCCTCGATGTTGCCGAGTGCAATGACCTCGTCGGTGGTGCCCATTGCCTGGAAGCCGTTTTTGTCGACGATCACGACGAGGTTGTCGAGCTTGAAATGCGTGGCGAACAGCGCTGCCTCCCAGAT
The DNA here is from genome assembly GCF_056406035.1 of Polaromonas sp. P1_E1_2. Classification (NCBI taxonomy): domain Bacteria; kingdom Pseudomonadati; phylum Pseudomonadota; class Betaproteobacteria; order Burkholderiales; family Comamonadaceae; genus Polaromonas; species Polaromonas sp. P1_E1_2. Next base: position 2,625 of record NZ_JBFUAZ010000487.1, read on the forward strand.
CGCGCCTTCGTTGAGTTCACCATCCCCGACCAGCGCATAGCAGATCTGATCTGTCTGGCTGAGCTTTGCACCCATGGCCAGGCCTGTTGCTACCGAAAGCCCGTGCCCCAAAGAGCCGGCCGTTGCTTCGACGCCGGGAATATGTGCGTCGGCCAATCCCTTGAGCCGGCTGCCGTCCTTGAAGTATTGGCTGATGTCGCCGTCGTCAAGCCATCCGATTTCGTGCAGGCAGGCGTACTGCGCCATCACGCCGTGGCCTTTGCTGAGCACCATGTAGTCCCGATCGGGTGATTCGGGATTCGCAGGATCGAACCTGAGATGACTCCGGTAAAGCACGGCGAGCAGTTCGACGATCGAAAATGCGCAGCCGATATGCACGGTCGCGCCGGAATAGGCCATATCCAGGACAGTTCTTCGGATGCGAGTGGCGTTGAATTTGTTCATGATGTGATCGATGAACGACTCCAGTTGAATGTTTTGAGCAGCGCCGCGTCAAGCCCCGTGAATTCCGCAAGGCCGAGTTCCTCCCGCGCCTTGCGTGTGTCGGGCAGGTAGCGTGGCGCCGGTTCGGCGGTAGGCAATGCTTCGATATTCACGTCAAGCATGGCCCCCGAGGCTCGAACGATATGCTGCGCGAGCTCGGCGATACTTACCG
>NZ_JBFUAZ010000488.1:0-3271 GCF_056406035.1 Polaromonas sp. P1_E1_2
CGGCGAAAACGGCGCAGGCAAATCGACGCTGATGAAGGTGATCAGCGGCCAGTACCAGCCCGATGCGGGGGCTCTGTACTATCGCGGCGAAGCCTGCCAGTTCCAATCCACCGCCGAATCCCAGGCTGTCGGCATTGCCATCATTCACCAGGAGCTGAACCTGGCTCCGCACCTCACGGTGGCCGAAAACATTTACCTGGCCCGCGAGCCACGCAAAGGCTGGCTGATCGACCGGGCGGCACTGCGCCGCCAGGCAAAGCAATGCCTGGACCGGTTAGGGCAGGACATTGCACCGGACGCTCTGGTCAAAACCCTGTCGGTAGCTCAGCAGCAGATGGTGGAAATTGCCAAGGCGCTGTCGCTCAACGCTCAGGTGCTCATCATGGACGAACCCACCTCGTCCCTCACGGAGTCGGAAACCGAGAAGCTGTTTGCCATCATCCATGAGCTCAAGCGTACGGGGGTGGGCATTGTCTACATCTCCCACCGCCTCGACGAACTGGCGCTCATCGTGGACCGGGTCACCGTCTTGCGCGACGGACGCTACGTGTCCACCGAACACCTGGCCGACACCAGTGTGGAAGAGATCGTGGCCAAAATGGTGGGGCGCTCGCTGGACGACGTATTCCCCAAGAGAACATCCGTGCCCACTGCCGACGTGTTGTTGTGCGTACAGGGCCTGACACGCCAAGGTGTGTTTCACGACGTGAACTTTGAGCTGCGCCGTGGCGAAATTCTGGGCTTTGCAGGGCTTATGGGGGCTGGCCGCACCGAAGTGGCTCGCGCCATTTTTGGTGCCGACCCCATCGACGCCGGCGAGGTGTTTCTGGCCGGGCAGCGTCTCACCATTCACTCGCCACGGGATGCCGTACGCCAGGGGCTGGCCTACCTGTCAGAGGATCGCAAGCACGACGGGCTGGCACTGAAGATGAATGTGGCGCAAAACATCACACTGGCCCACATGGAAGCCGTGTCCAATCGTGCGGGCATGATCCAGTTTGCCAAGGAGCAGGATGCCGCACGCCACTACATCGGCGCACTCGACATCCGCACGCCCAGCAGCAGCCAGATCGTGCGCCTGCTCTCGGGGGGCAACCAGCAGAAGCTCGTGATCAGCAAATGGCTGTTCCGTCAATCACGCGTGCTGTTCTTTGACGAGCCCACACGCGGCATTGATGTGGGCGCCAAGTACGCGATCTACCAGTTGCTGGACCAGCTCGCAGGGCAGGGCATCGGCGTCGTGATGATCAGCTCCGAGCTGCCCGAAATCATGGGGATGACCGACCGTGTCGCGGTCTTCCATGAAGGCCGCCTGGTCACCATCCTCCCCACCCGCGAGACCCATCAGGAGGAGGTCATGCACTACGCCTCCGGCCGCAGCGTGCCGCCCCTGCAAGCCGACCAGCTGACCCACTGAACCCTCCAAGACTTCTTTCCCGAACCACACCATGACCGAACAACAACAAGACCTGTTTCAGAAATTTGCCGCGCTGGCCAGCTTGCTGGGACTCATCGCCATCTTCTCGTTCACAAGCAACGCCTTCTTCAGCGTGGGCAATGGCATGACCGTGGCGCTCCAGGTGACGTCCATTGCCTACCTCGGCATCGCAGCGACCTGCGTGATCATCACCGGCGGTATCGACCTCTCGGTAGGTGCCATCCTGGCATTGTCCGGCGTCGTGGCCGCAATGCTGGTCAAGGCGGGCGCGCCCGTGCCGCTGGGCATGTTTGCCGGCCTGCTGGTCGGTGCCCTGTGCGGGCTGATCAACGGCCTGTGTGTGACGGTGCTCAAACTGCCGCCCTTTATTGCCACCCTGGGAATGATGCTGGTGGCACGCGGCGTGGCCTTGCAGCTGACCGATGCCCGCGCCATCAGCGGCCTGGGCGACAGCTTTGCGGAACTGGGCAACGGAGCCTTGTTCCGCATCGTCAATATCGGTGCGGACGGCTTCCCCGATGTGGTGTTCGTCGGCATTCCCTATCCCGTGGTGCTCATGGTCGTGCTGGCGCTGGCCGTCTCCGTCCTGCTTAACCGTGCCACGCTGGGCCGCCATCTGTACGCCATCGGCTCCAACCTGGAAGCCGCCCGGCTCTCGGGCGTGAACGTCAACGGCGTGACGCTGTTTGCCTATGTGCTTTCCGGTTTGCTGGCCGGGCTGACCGGTTGCGTGCTGATGTCACGCCTGGTCACGGCCCAGCCCAGCGAGGGCCTGATGTACGAACTTGATGCCATTGCCGCCGCGGTGATAGGCGGGACCTCGCTCACGGGTGGTGTGGGCACGGTGTCGGGCACCGTCATTGGTGCGTTCGTGATTGGCATCCTGCGCAACGGTTTGAACATGAGCGGCGTGTCCGCTTTCACCCAACAAATTCTGATTGGCGTCGTCATCCTGCTGGCCGTATGGATCGACCAGATGCGCCATCGCAAGTGATCCCTACCGGCAGGGCTTACCGGGACTTCGAGAGACAACCTCCACAACCACTACCCATGAGRAAAGAAATGAAAAAATTTGTCCACACACTGATCGCAGCCGCCCTGGTGGCTGCGTCGTCGATGGCTATGGCCGCCGACAAGGAAATTGCCGTTATCGTGAAGACCGCCAACTCGGACTTCTGGCAAAACGTGAAGAAGGGTGCCAACGCTGCCGTGGGAAATCTCAAGGGCTACACCGCCACCTTCCAGGGCGCAGCATCCGACACCGACCTGGCCGGGCAGGTGGCCCTGGTGGAAAACGCCGTGAACCGCAAGGTCGCCGGCATCGTGCTGGCCCCGTCGGATCCGGATGCCTTGATCCCCGCCATGAAAAAAGCCTGGGAAGCCAAGATTCCTGTGGTGTTGATTGACTCCGCCGCATCGGATTCCGGCAAGGCTTACTACCAGTCCTTCCTGGCCACCGACAACAAGACTGCCGGAGAAATGTCCGCCAAGACGCTGATCGAGAAAGTCGGAACCACCGGCAAAATTGCCGTTATGTCCTACACCGCGGGCTCGGGCTCCGAAATCGGCCGCGTGGGAGGTTTCACCGACTACATCAAGAAGCATTCCAAGCTGYAGATCGTGGGCCCCTTCTACTCCAACTCGCAGATGGGTACCGCACTGAACCAGACCACCGACGTGCTGGCCGCCAACCCCGACCTCAAGGGCATCTTCGGCGCCAACGAACCCACCGCTATCGGCATGGGCCGCGCACTGGTTCAGTCGGGCAAAGCCGGCAAGGTGGTGGCCATCGGCTTTGACGGCAACTCCGACCTGCAAGGCTTTGTGAAAGAC
>NZ_JBFUAZ010000489.1:0-3267 GCF_056406035.1 Polaromonas sp. P1_E1_2
ACCTTGTGCAGAGCCTGGATATGAAAAACAACACCTTTGCTGGTGCGCGCATTGATCAGAAAACCGGTGAACCTGAAGGGTTTGCCTAGCGGGGATTTGGCTGATTGCTCAGCCAGCGCTCCGAAAGCAACCGCCCTTACCGTCAACTTGACCTGTCTGGTGACTCCGGCTTCGACGATTTCGGACTCGTGTTCGAGGACGAAATTGGCGGCGGGGATTCCAGCGGGCGTGTAGCGAAGAGGACTTGCCTCGGCGATACAGGCGGTCAGTTCAACGTGGTTCACTGCGGGCTCTTGCTCAAAAGCAGATGCGCAGCAGCGAGGCGTTCAACAGCATGGTGGCTATTAAGCCGCATACTCCTGCTGTTGGGCCTTACGGGCTTCTTCCCTCTCGACGTTGCGCATCATGAGGGACGGGCCGGTTTCGGCTTTCTTCTTCACCACGGTCAGGTGGCGCAGCACGGCATCGTTGAACTTGAACGCGTGTTCGATTTCTTCCATCACGGCCTGGCTGGCTTCGATGTTGATGCAGAGGTAGTGGGCTTTGGCCAGTTTCTGGATCAGGTACACCAGCTGGCGGCGGCCCCAATCTTCGACACGGTGCACTTTGCCACCGCCGGCGGTGATCATGCCCTTGTAACGTTCCAGCATGGCTGGGACTTGCTCGCTTTGATCCGGGTGGATCAGCAAGACGATCTCATAGTGACGCATAAACTCTCCTTGTGGTTGATTGAAGCTGCCCCAGCGTCGTTAAGGGTGCAGCAAGGCGAAGCCCATGATTATAGCCTGAAGACTTGTTCGGATGCCAGTTGGCCTGGCCATCCATCTAGAAACCCAGGAAATCGCAGCTTTTGGGGTAGTTTCCCCCTGCTTCAAAGCGCTGGCACCAGCGCCGGACACAGCCGGGTAGAACCCACGCGATGATCCATGCAATGAAGCTCTTTGGCTGATTGTTACTGCGTGTTAATCTCCCGCCAGATCCGGATGCGCTGGACTACAACCCTCCCGCACCCGCCTACCTACGCCGTCGACATGCAACTGCTTCACGCGCCAGCAAGCCTTTCAGGGCGGCATGCGACCTATGCGGTCTGGCTGGTATACGGCCTCCTGCTGCTCTGCCTTGGCCTGATTTTCAAGCCCTTTTTCCCTCTGGAAAGAGGATGGCTGGGTCATGACTACTCGCTGATGTTGCCCAACTGGCTGGATGGGCACATCTGGTTTTCCACGAACGGATTGAGCACCCCATGGTTTACACCGTCATTCTGTGCCGGTCAGCCCTTTTTTCCTGATCCACAGTCCGCTTTTTATTCGTTTCCACAGTTACTGGCCATACTGGCCGGGCCGATCAACGCCACATATCTGTTGCTGTGCCTGAGCGCGAGCCTGATGTTCTGGGGCGGTTATCTGCTGGCGCGCAAGGTCTTTTTAACCGGCCCCCTGGCGGCAGTATTGGTGGGCGGCTTGCTGATGTTCAACGGGTTTCTTCCACATCGGATCATCATCGGGCATGTCGGCTTCCATGGGCTTGCCCTGGTGCCTTGGCTGGCCTTGCTGCTCCTGCTGCCTATCCGCTCGCGACTCGATCAGGCCGGGATATCAGTGCTGGCGGGGGTTGTGCTTGCCTATTGGGTGCATTCCGGCCTCAGCACTCTGATGCTCGCAGGGGGCCTCGCTGTTTTCGTGATCGGTCTGCTGCATTGCATGACCGGCGGCGACCTCCGGCAGTTCATGGCGAGGGGATTGATCGCCTGCATCGTCGGCTTGGCGCTTTCGGCGTCCAAGCTGATGGCAACCTTTTCCTTTCTTGCCCTTTTTCCTCGTACTTTTTATCCGCTGCCGGGCGCACCTTCATGGCATGAAGCGGCAGGAATGACCGTCGCAGCACTTTTTCTGGAGTCCCAGCAGGCCTACCAGATCGGCAAGGCTTCCATGACCAACCTGCAGGCCACGCAATCGCCGCACGAGTGGGCCTTCAACTTCGGGATGGCGAGCGCCGTTTTGCTGGTTTGCCTTATGGTTGACAGGATTCGCCGAGCAACAACGGCATTTCGGCTTCCGGGCTGGCGTCAATTTCTGTTGGGCTCTGCCTTGCTGCTGAGCCTGGCCGTGCCGCTGGCACTTAACTACTTTGATCCGCGGTGGAATGCCTTCCTGAAAACGCTGCCCATCGTCAACTCAGCCAGCACGCTGGTACGCTGGCTGGTGGTGTACATCACCATTTTYGCCGTCGGTATGGGCTTGCTGCTGCAACGCGCGACCTGGAAACGCTGGAAAGGCCTGGCCGTGGCRGCCTGCCTCACAGCAACAGTGGCGCAGTCAGCGCTTGAAGGCCGGGAGTTCTATTCGTGGCAGGGATATGACCCCCGCAGCGTGGTAATCGCTGAAAAAAAATTACGGGACGGTACATTTGCCGCAGGAATCCGGGAACTCGGAAGCCGTGCAGACATGCAGACCGAGACGGGCATTCTGCGAGTGACATCCAACAACCTTCTGGCTGCAGGCAAATCGGCGCTCTTTTGCTATAACCCCGTTTTCGGTTACAGCCTGGAGAGATTCTCAGCAGAAGGCCTGACAACAGGGCCAGTTCTTGCCGAGCACAACGGGTTCCTGAACCTGAAAAACCCGGCCTGCTACGTTTACCCAAAAGAAAACAACTGCAAACCAGGCGATCTTTTCCGTGCAGATCAACGCGAGGAAGCCCAGAAATTCGCAAACTACAAGCCATTTGCTTTCAATTTCTCGGCACGCCAGGAAATGGCCAATCTGCTGACGTATATCTCATGGGTGCTGGTTGGTCTCGCCATGCCGGGATGGCTCGTCGGCACCCTGTGGCGCCGGCGCAAGGCGCCCTGACACACCCAATACTCCCCAGGCATACATGCAGCTTTTTTCAAAATGGAACGCCCCCTCACCGCGCCAGCAATCAGCATGGATTTGGCTGATTTTTTTGGTATTACTGGCTATTACAGCTCAGACGTTTGAACCATTTTTTCCGATTCAGGATGGCTGGCTGGGCCCCGACTTCAAACTTGCACTGCCAGGCTGGCTGGATGGTTATATCTGGTTCACCCAAAACGGCCTGAGCGTGCCCTGGTTCACCCCGTCGTTTTGCGCCGGGCAGCCTTTTTTTCCAGACCCGGTATCGGCGTACTACTCGCTGCCCCAGTTCTTGGCCATTGCCATGGAGCCCGTCAAAGCCGCCTGGGTGACGCTCTGCATCGCAGCCAGCTTGCTGTTTTGGGGGGGTTATCTTCTGATGCGCAAAGGC
>NZ_JBFUAZ010000490.1:0-3264 GCF_056406035.1 Polaromonas sp. P1_E1_2
GCCTGGTCGCGATGCTCAAACAGGTGAGCGCCTTGTTCACGCTGGGATTTGCCCTGGTCGCGCCCGTGGTTTTCTGCCTCTTCATGGTTGAAATGGCGCTCGGCGTTGTCGCGCGAAACCTGCCGCAGATGAATATGTTCGCCATCGGCATTCCCGTGAAAATCGTTGTCGGGCTCATCACGCTGTCCCTGTGGTTTGCCGGCGTAGGTGGCGTCATGACGCGGGTTTACCGCAGCATCTACACGACCTGGGATTCCATGTTGTCCCAGGATGCGTCTCAAAGCACATTTGCGCCGGGAGCCGTCCATGGCCGATGAGCAAGACCTTGACCGCAATGAAGCGGCGACGCCTCACAAGCTTCTCARGGCGCAGGAAAAAGGGCAGGTCGCCAAAAGCCCGGAAGTCATTTCGGCGCTGGTGTGGACGGTGGCTTCCGTTTACCTGACATGGAAGGGCTGGGACAGCGTCAGGGACCAATTCGTTTTCGACCAGAGCCTGTTGCTTCGCATCGCTGGTCTGGATCCCAATGGCGGAGCGCTGTGGCCTCTTGCATCCCAGGTGGTCAAGGGGGCAATGATGCAGCTGCTGCCTTTTTTCGCCGTCATCATGCTCACCGCCGCGCTGGCCAACCTGATGCAGACAGGGCCGATGTTCACCACGGATCCCCTCAAGGCGGATTTCGACAGGCTCAATCCGGTCAACGGGTTCAAGAAAGTGTTTTCGATGCGAACCCTGTTTGATGCGGCAAGGGCCTGCATCAAGCTGATGCTTCTTGCCGGTGTTTCCTGGTTCGCGCTCAAAAGCCTGGCGCCTCACTTCTTTGGCGTGGCCGGCCTTTCACCGCTGGCTTACCTGCGCACCTTGCTCCAGGACGCGGCCTCTTTGAGCATGAAGATGGCTTTGATTCTGGTGATGATCGCCGCCGTGGACTGGATGTACACACGGCGCGAGTTCTCCAAAAAGATGAAGATGAGCCGCAGGGAACTGAAAGACGAATCAAAAAACCGGGAAGGTGATCCTCGCATCCGTGCGCGGCTCAGGGAGCTGCGTCGGGAAGCGCTGAAGCGCACACTAACGGTGCGCAACACAAAAAATGCCGATGTGTTGTTGACGAATCCGACGCATGTGGCGGTCGCCTTGCGCTACAGGCATGGCGAGATGTCGTCTCCGCAGATGGTGGCCAAGGGCGCCGGCCGGGTCGCAGGAGCCATGAGAAAAATAGCGAGCGAGAACAACATCCCCATCGTGCAAAACCCCGTTCTGGCCCGCAGGCTCTTCCGCGAGCTTGCTGTGGAACAGCATGTGCCCCAAGCCATGTATGCCGAAGTGGCGCGAATCATCGTCTGGGTCTTTGCCATGCGCGAACGCCGGCAGGGGATGGCCGCGACATGAAAGCCCTGCAGGGTTTCCTCACCAAACACAGCGACATCGTTATGGTGCTGCTGGTGCTGGGTGTACTGGTGGTATTGTTCGCGCCCATCCCGAGCCCGCTACTGGACTTCCTGATCCTGCTGAACTTCAGCTTCGCGTTTTTGATTCTGATGCTGACGTTCTACATGGCGCGACCTGTCGAGTTTTCGACGTTCCCTTCGCTGCTGTTGATTGCCACCCTGTTCCGGCTGTCGCTGAACGTCGCCGCCACCCGCCTGATTCTTTCGGACGGCGACGCTGGCCGGGTGATCGCCGCTGTGGGCTCCTATGTTGTTGGCGGGAACTACGTGATCGGCCTGATTATTTTCCTGATCCTGATCGTCGTCCAGTACGTGGTGATCACCAGCGGCGCTCAGCGCGTCTCCGAGGTGGCCGCCCGATTCACGCTGGACAGCATGCCCGGCGCGCAAATGAGCGTGGACGCGGATCTGAACATGGGTTTCATTGACCAGGCCGAAGCGCAGCGCCGCCGCAAGAACATCGAGAAAGAGGCGGCTTTTTACGGCGCGATGGACGGCGCAAGCAAGTTCGTTAAAGGCGACGCCATCGCGGGCATCCTGATACTGCTCATCAACATTGTGGGAGGCTTGCTGATCGGTATCATGCAGCGCGGCCTGCCGTGGGGTGATGCGCTCAAAACCTATACCCTGCTGACCATAGGCGATGGCATCGTGACCCAGGTGCCGGCGCTGGTCATTGCCCTGGGAACCGGGATCATTGTTACCCGTTCGGCTTCGGATGCCAACCTGAGCAAAGAGGCTTTGCGGCAGATCACCTCATTTCCCAAAACATTGCTGCTGGTGGCTACAGCCCTGGCGGGCCTGTTGATCCTGCCTGGTATTCCTGCGGTCCCCACGCTCATACTGCTTTGTCTTTCGGGGCTGGGCGCCTGGATGGTGTATCGCGGGGCGCATACCGGTGCCATTGCCAGGGAAGAAGCGGCGGCGGGCCAGGAGGGAAAATCGGCTGACGGCAGTGACGCTGGCGGCAAGGACGATCCCTATGCACACCTGACCGTTGAACCCATCGAGGTCCAGGTGGGTTCCCGCTGGGTTCCTCTGGTGAACGAAAAGGGTGGCTCTTTCCTCGAAAGAATTGCCGCCTTCCGCCATCAGCATGCGCAGGAGCTTGGGCTGGTCTTGCCACGCATACGCTTCAAGGATGCACCGCGCCTTGGGCCGGACCGATACGAGATTTACCTTGACGGGGCCCTGAGTGCCAAGGGTGAGGTTCGCGCGGACCACCTGCTTGCCATTCATCCTCAGGGCGACGTGACAGCCATTTCCGGAGAAGTCACGAAAGACCCCACCTACGGCCTGCCGGCCGTTTGGATAGAAGAGTCACAGCGGGATGCGGCCACCCGCGCCCGGTTCACGCTGGTGGATGCCTCCAGCGTTTTCATGACGCACCTCACCGAGGTCTTGCGGCGCGAATCCTCCACACTGCTGACACGGGCCGAAACCGACCGCCTGCTGGGCCGGGTGCGCCAGAACCAGCCCGGCCTGGTCGAAGAACTTGTGCCGACAGTCCTTTCGATCAGCGACGTGCAAAAGGTGCTGCAGAACCTCCTCAAAGAGAAGGTTTCGATACGGCATATGGAGGCGATTCTGGAAACTCTCACGGACGCTGGCCGGCAATCCAAGGAGACCGGCTACCTGACGGAGGTTGTGCGCCACAGGCTGGGTTCCGCGATATGCCAGGGCTTGCTCGGGGAGGCCAATGCGTTGCACGTTCTCACACTCGACCCGGCCATTGAAAGTCGCTTCATTCAAGGCGTGCAAAATTCCCGTGCCGAGGGTTCCAGCCAGGCCGCGGGTCAGTTCGTCCTGGAAC
>NZ_JBFUAZ010000491.1:0-3259 GCF_056406035.1 Polaromonas sp. P1_E1_2
CCCCAGGCTGAAGCCATCACATCGGCATGCGGTCCCGTCCATCACGCACGCCCTGCCGCACTTCCTGAACCATCGCCAGCAGGTCCCAGAACTGCTTGGCCTGAACCTTGAGGYGGTAGTCGGTCTGGGCGATCTGCTCTTCGACCATTTCGGTCATGCGCGAGTCCAGGTCGGCCGGCGGCAGCTTCAGGTAGGCCTCGCTTTCAGAGCCGTCGCGTTCGATCGTGGCGCCGGCCTTGCGTGCGATGTTGAGCATGGCGGTGTTTTCGCTCAGCGCGTGGATGAACATCATGTCGACACCGTTGTTTCGGGCGTGCATGACGGCGCGGTCAAAAAGACGCGAGCCGTAGCCGCGGCCACGCGCCTGGGCCAATACAGACACGCCGAACTCGGCGCAGCTTTTCAGGTTGGGGTCGGTGCTATGCGCAAGGTGGGCCATGGCGATCAGTTCGAGCTTGCGGTTGTAGATGCCGAAAATCTCGTCGCGCTCGAAGTTGAGCCCGTCCACATAGCGGTGAATCTGCTCATCGTTGGCCGAATAGCCAAAGCGCAGGTAACGGTCGTGGGGGCTCAGGGCCAGCAAATGGGTGGCGATGCGTTCCCCGTGGCTGGGGCCGATCGAGCGGATGGGAACCATGACGGGCTGGACGTGACGCGCTGGAGGTGCCGCGGAGGCGCGCTCTTCCACGGGAGGCCGGAAGAATTCCTTGCCTGCGTTATAGGATGCTCTTAAAAGGGTGCTGGGTGTAACCATGATCTCAATATAAGGGTTTTCCCTAGAATCAACAGTCTAGGGGCTTCTGAATCAGCGTCAATAGAGGGTCGCTTCAAAAAAACACCCTTATGTGGATTTTTCCCAATAAATACGGGCGCAGGCAGCTATTAAAAATATAGCAAACTGACACTTTCAGTTGCTCCGGCGCGTGGATTGTTGTGATACAGCAACACTTTTCGCGCACATCCGGGCAAGTCAGGCACATGGAAATGCCGGTTCCCCGGCTTCGCCCCCGGTTCAGCTCACAAAGGAACGGCCGTCGTCGCCTTGACCCGGTCCAGCACAAAACTCGTTTTGCAGTCCTGCACGCTGGGATGTTTGAGCAGGGTGTCCATGATGAAACGGCTGTAATGCGCCATGTCCTGCACCAGCACGCGCAGCAGGTAGTCCATCTCACCAGTCAGCGCTGCGCACTCGGCTACTTCAGGCCAGGTCTGCACGCTGGCCCGGAACAGGTCCATGGGGTTGCGCTTGTGGCTTTCGGTGTGCTTTTCCAGCCGTACGTTGATGTAAGCCGTGAGCCCCAGCCCCACAGCCTCGGGCTTGACGAGCGCCACATAGCGGTCGATGACGCCGCTTTCTTCAAGCCGCTTCACGCGCCGCAGAACCGCACTGGGTGAAAGCCCCACCTGCTCGGCGAGCAGATCGAAGGTAGCGCGACCATCGGCCTGCAGGCTGCGCAAAATGTGCCGATCAAGCTTGTCAAGTGCTTCCATGCGGATTATTTTGCAGTTTTACTGCGCCAATAGCAATACAAACGCCCCATTTCGCAGTAAAACTGACCGCCAGCGCCGCTAAAGTTACTTTATACGCACACCTATCTGGAGACACGCATGAATGCACGCGACGACACCGCCCTGAACTTTGAACAGGGCGCGGCCTGGGACAACCCCATGGGCACCGACGGTTTTGAGTTCATTGAATATGCGGCACCCGACCCTGTCGCCATGGGTGCGTTGTTCGAGCGCATGGGCTTCACGCCGATTGCCAAACACCGCCACAAGAATGTCACGCTGTACCGCCAGGGCGGCATCAACTTCATCCTCAATGCTGAGCCCGACTCGTTTGCCCAGCGCTTTGCGCGCCAGCACGGCCCCAGCGTCTGCGCCATCGCTTTTCGCGTGCAGGACGCCAAGGCCGCCTATGAACGCGCAATCTCACTGGGCGCCTGGGGGTATGCCCACACATCGGCGCCTGGTGAGCTGAACATTCCGGCCATCAAGGGTATTGGCGATTCGATCATCTACTTCATCGACAAATGGCGCGGCAAGAACGGCGCGCAACCCGGCGACATCGGCAACATCGGCTTTTACGACGTGGACTTTGAAGCCTTGCCCGGCGTGCAGGGTGACGCGCTGAACCCCGCCGGCCACGGCCTGACGTATATCGACCACCTGACGCACAACGTGCACCGCGGCCGCATGGACGAATGGGCCGGCTTTTACGAACGGCTCTTCAATTTCCGCGAAATCCGCTACTTCGACATCGAAGGCCAGGTCACCGGCGTGAAGAGCAAGGCCATGACCAGCCCCTGCGGCAAGATCCGCATCCCGATCAACGAAGAGGGCAACGAAAAAGCCGGCCAGATTCAGGAGTACCTGGACCGCTACCAGGGCGAAGGCATCCAGCACATCGCCATGGGCAGCAACGACCTGTTCACTACGGTGGATGCATTGCGCAGCAGCGGCGTGAAGCTGCTGGACACGATCGACACCTATTACGAGCTGGTCGACAAACGCATCCCCGGACACGGCGAGAGCGTGGCCGATTTGAAGAAGCGCAAGATCCTGGTGGATGGAAAAAAGGGCGCGTTGCTGCTGCAGATCTTCAGTGAAAACCAGCTCGGCCCGATCTTCTTCGAGTTCATCCAGCGCAAGGGCGACGACGGTTTCGGCGAAGGCAATTTCAAGGCGCTGTTTGAAAGCATCGAGCTGGACCAGATGCGCCGCGGGGTTTTGTCGGGCGCCAAGGCAAGCGCACAATAAAGTTTTTCCATCCCCCAACCTCACGGAGATTGCCATGTCACTTTGCCCGCAACTGCCCCATCGCCTGGCCGCATTGGGTGTCGCCACCGCTGCATTTTTTGCGGTGACGGGGGCATATGCCCAGACGGCGGTCAGCGTCGCTCCGGCCTCCAGCCTGGACAGCGTGCAAAAAGCCGGCGTGCTGCGCATCTGCACGCCGGGCGACTACAAGCCCTTCAGCTTCCAGAAGCCCGACGGCACGTTTGAAGGTATCGACGTGGACCTGATGGCCTCCCTCACGGCCAGCCTGGGTGTGAAGCCTGAGTGGGTCAAGACCAGCTGGTCCAACCTGATGCCCGACATGGCGGGCGGCAAATGTGACATGGCTGTTGGCGGCATCTCGGTAACCACCGAGCGGCAAAAGCGCGCCTTCTTCAGCACGCCCTACATGGTCAACGGCAAGACGCCAATTGCGCGCTGCGCCGATGTGGCCAAATACCAGACCGTGGCCGACATCGAC
>NZ_JBFUAZ010000492.1:0-3255 GCF_056406035.1 Polaromonas sp. P1_E1_2
GTCCCGAACCGTGCCGGTGAAGGTGCAGACGGCGCCGACGCGCTTGTCGTTTGCGCGCAGCGCGGCAACTTCATCGGCGAGGTTGAAGTCGTCGGTGGTGATGAGGACGCGGGGGGGAGACTGGGCCATAGTGGCAATTTTGCCACTGGGCCAACCAGGCCGGTGCATATTCAACGCCGAAACAGTGCCACAGCCCGGCCCCTCAAGTAATATGGCTGCATGACTGGCCACATTCACCTTCTTGCCAACCGGACGCACGACAGCGCCCGCGGCTTTGAGGCGTGCGCCAGCAAATCGAAAAAACCGTTGCTCATTTGACCGGGGCTGCGGTTCCGTCGTCGAATGAGCGATGGAGCCGCCGGTTACTTTTTCAGAGTCTTTTGCGGACACCTTCTCTTGTTCTGATGACGGCCTTTTTAGCCGGTCAGTTTTTTGGGATGTGTATTCATGCAAACAGTGCTCAATGCCGATCAGGCAAATCAAGCCACTCAGGCAACTCACGATTTCTCGGGACTGTGGATCCCGCTTGTTACCCCGTTTGACCAGGACAAGGTCGACTACCCCGCTTTAAAACGCCTGGTGGCGCATTACCGGGCCAGCGGCATCGCCGGGCTGGTGGTATGCGGCTCTACGGGTGAAGCTGCCGCGCTCAGCGATGAAGAGCAACTAGAGGTGCTGCAAACCGTGATGGCAGAAGCCCCCGACCTGCCGGTGATCATGGGCTTGTCGGGCTATCACCTGGGCAAAACAGTGGCGCGCGTTCGTGCTTTGAGCCCACTGAACCTCGCGGGCATCTTGCTGCCGGCGCCCAGCTATATCCGGCCCTCGCAGGCGGGCCTGGTCGAGTGGTTTACCACCCTGGCCGATGCCAGCGCGGTGCCGGTGGTGCTTTACGACATCCCCTACCGCACGGGCAGCCAGATGGCGCTTGAGACCATCCGGGCGCTGGCGGCGCACCCGCGCATACAGGCCGTCAAGGATTGCGGGGGTGACCCGGCAAAAACGCGGGCACTGATCGCCGATGGGCAATTGCAGGTGTTGGCCGGTGAGGATGCGAACATCTTCGCGACTGTGGCAGCAGGCGGCCGGGGCGCTATCGCGGCAGCGGCGCATTTGCATACGTCGCGATTTGCGGAAATTGTTCAGTGCCTTCGAGCGGGTGACGTAGCTGGGGCCGAGGCTTTGTGGAGACCGCTGCCGCCGCTGATTGAAGCCCTGTTTGCAGAACCCAATCCGGGCCCGCTCAAGGCATTGCTGGCGCGACAGAGTTTGCTGAGTGACGAGTTGCGCAGCCCGATGACGCGCGCGTCTGCGGCGCTGGTGGAGCGGCTTGTGAAGCTGGATGCGCTGGTGGTTTGAGCCGCCGAGAGTGAGTGAATCAACCGCCGGTGACGGGGGGAAAGAAGGCGACTTCGCAGCCCTCGCTGAGTACAGCCGACTCATCGCTCATGACCTGGTTGAGCGCCATGCGCACCGATTTGCCGCGCGCAAGCGCTGCAGCGTGCGCGGGCGTGGCCGCCAGCAACTCATCGCGCAGCGCGGCCAGCGTAGCGGCAGAAGTGTCGCGCAACTCGCTGCCCTGCCCTATGGCTTCGCGGATCGAGGCAAAGTATTTGACGGTGATTTTCATAAAGGTCTTACCGGGAATGCCCTCACGACATCAAGGCTGAAAACGGAAGGAACTGCACCACGTCCCCGTGCGCGATGGTCTGGCCTGCCGGGTTGTCGATCACGCCGTCGCCCCAGACCGCCGAGGTCAGCACGCCGGAACTCTGGTTGGTGAACAGTTCCAGCCCGCCGGACGCGTTGCGCTTGACGCGCAGGAATTCACGGCGCTTGTCGGCTTTGGGCCAATTGAAATGGGCCGGCGCCGCAATCGGGCTGACGGCGGTTTGCACAGCCCCTTGCAACTTGAGCAGGAAGGGCCGCACCAGGACCAGGAAGGTCACAAAACTGGACACCGGGTTGCCAGGCAGGCCGATGAAGTGGGAGCCTGCAATCTTGCCGTAGGCGAAGGGCTTGCCCGGCTTCATGGCGATCTGCCAGAGCGCCAGTTCGCCCAGCGCCTGCACGGCAGGCTTGATATGGTCTTCTTCGCCCACCGACACGCCACCGCTGGTGAGGATCAGGTCGTGCTGCTCGCTGGCGCCCTTGAGCGCGGCGATGGTGGCGTCCAGGCGGTCGGGCACGATGCCCAGGTCAGTGACCGTACAGCCCAGGCGCAGCAGCAGCGCACGCAAAAAGAAACGGTTGGAGTTGTAGATGGCGCCGGGCTTCATGTCGGCGGGTGCAACCTCGCCAGGCATGACAAGTTCGTCGCCCGTGGAAAACAGGGCGACGCGCACCCGGGGCGCCACCTGCAATCTGTCGAAGCCGATGCTGGCGGCAAGACCAAGCGAGGCCGGCGTCAGGCGCTCGCCACGGTGCAGCACCACGGCGCCGGCAGCGACGTCTTCGCCCCGACGGCGAATCCACTGGCCAGCCCTGGGCGTTGTCTGAATGCGCACGCCGGCCTGGCTTTCGCTGCCGGCGTTGACCGTCTCGCAGTCTTCCTGCATGACCACCGCGTCGGCGCCCGGCGGAATGGGGGCGCCGGTGAAAATGCGCGCCGCAGAGGCTGGCGCGAGCATGTGGCCGCTGCTGCCGGCCGGAATGCGCTGGTTGACCTGCAGCACCGCATCGGCCGACCAGTCGGCAACACGCACCGCATAGCCGTCCATGGAACTGTTGTCGTGTGCCGGCACATCGAGGCTGGACACCAGGTCCTGGGCCAGCACCCGGCCGTCGGCATCGAAGGTGGAAACCGTCTCGGCACCGGGCAGCAATGCCGCGCGGCCCAGCAACTCGGCCAGCGCCTGGTCCAGCGGCTTCAAGGGGGCCCGGCCGGGCTGCGGCGCAAGCGCCGGGCCGGCGGGCGCGGAGGAAACAGAACTCATGGTCGGGGTGTCCGGAACAAAAACATGAACGGAACGAAAAAAGCCTGCTTTGGCGAATGTTTAACCGAAACGGTCTTCAAACGAATAGGCGAAGCGTTCCTGATTGTTGACCAGGTACTCCGCCACGGCGTCGGCGTCGTCCAAATCCAGCACCGGGCGCAAGGTTGCTTGGGGCAGCTTGCCGGGTGCATCCGTGGCGACGGCGACGATGAAGTCGTCGTCCGGGTAGAGCGGGGGCTTGCCGGCGTAGTCGGCCGAAGGCGCACGCCAGACTTCGATCTTGAGCAGGTCGCTGCTCTTGAAGCCCTCTACCAGCACC
>NZ_JBFUAZ010000493.1:0-3246 GCF_056406035.1 Polaromonas sp. P1_E1_2
GGCAAGGGACATGTCATGGCTCCAGTGGTATTGCGGCGGGCAGGCCGGACAGCATATCCGGCCCGCCTCTGACCTTGTGCGTCAACGATGGGTCAGGCATTCGGGCGGCGCGATGCGCAGTCATTAGCCAGCCGGTTTGCGCGAGCCTTTTTTCGATGTCACAAAGGTCTCGATGTCGGTCAGCGAGATAGTGCCTGCATGGCTGGCGTCGATGGCGTCAAAGTTTTTGTACACCTTGGGCATTTTTGCCTGCGCCTCCTCGCGGGTCAGCTTGCCGTCCTTGTTGGTGTCGGCCGCTTCAAAGCGTTTTTGCAGTTCGGTGCGGGCCTTTTCCAGTCGGGCGGCGTTGGGTGCCTGGGCATGGGCTGCGGTACCTAGTGCCAGCAGACCAATGATTGAAAGTGCGCGGAGATTGAACGAAGGGGTCATGAGAGTGCTCCAGATGAAGGTTGAAAATTTTGAAAATTGAATTCGGTAAAAAGCCCAGCCCCGCTCAGCGCGACGGGCAACTCATCGCCGCACCGGCGGCGTCGTAGCAGGTCGTGCTGCGGGTAACGCCGGTGGCCTGGTTGTAGGACGCCGTGCTTTGCACGCTGTTGCCGGTGGCGGCGCTGGTGGCGGTGGTGTTGCGGCTGGCGTTGACGGCGCCATCGGCGGTCTTGCTGCTGCTGCCGCTGCTTTGCACGCTGCCTTTGGCGCCGGTGGCAGCAAACTCTCCACTGCGCTGCGCCGAGCCGTCCGCGCTGCGGTTGGCCTGGCCGCTACGCACGGCGGTGGCGCCGTTGGGGCCTGTTGTGGAGGCGCTGCCCACGGTGCTGGCATTGCCTTGCCCGTCGGCGGTGGTGCTGCGGTTGCGCACCCGTGTGCCGCCTTGCGGGCCCTCGCGGGTGATCGCCCTGGTGGCGGTGGCGCTGCCATCGGCACTGGTCCGCACCACGTGGCGGCTGGCCGCTTCGGCGGGGGTGGCAAAACCTGCCGCCAGCAGGGTGCATGTAAGGGCGGTCAGGACAGTAGCAGAGAACATGGTTTTCATGGTGAACTCCTTGAAGGTTGACGTTGAACGGTGAAGCGTCTTGAGGTTCCGGCCGCATTGCAAGCGCCGTGATGCCACTGTGGCCGCCAGATGTGAGCCAGGCATGGCTGCAAGCGGCCTCTTGATGACAAGGCATGAACAAATCCCGGCTTTGTCATCGTTTGTCATGATTTGCCGGGCCGGTGGCCCCGCGCGGGCCGCTACCATGGGGCATCTTTCTTGCGGCGGGGTGTTTTCTTATGGTTGTTTTCAGCGCGCTTTTGCAAACAGGCCCTTCACAATGAGCGAGCCGCTAGCCCGGGTCCTGGTGGTCGACGACGAGGCCGACCTGCGCAGCCTGTTGCAGCGTTACCTGAGCGACCAGGGTTACGCCGTGCGCACACTCGAAGACGCCAAAACCCTGGACACCCTGCTGGCGCGCGAACGTTTTGACGTGCTGGTGCTCGACGTCATGATGCCGGGCGAAGACGGGCTGGCGGTGTGCCGCCGTCTGCGCGCACAGGGTGAAACCATTCCCATCGTCATGCTCACCGCTCGGGGCGACCCGGTGGACCGCATCGTCGGGCTGGAAATGGGCGCTGACGACTACTTGCCCAAGCCCTTCAATCCGCGTGAGCTGCTGGCCCGCATCCAGGCGCTGGTGCGCCGGCAGCGCATGCTGGGCGCGCACAGCGGCCCGTTGCCCGGCCAGGGCACGGTGCAGTTTGGCGCCTTTACCTTAAAGCTGGAAGCACGCCGGCTGGAAAAAAACGGCGAAGACGTGCCACTCACCACCGGTGAATTCAGCCTGCTGCAGGCGCTGGCCTTGCACCCCAACCGGCCGCTGGGCCGCGACAGGCTGATCGAGCTGGCCTATGGCCGCGACCACGAAGCCACCGACCGCAGCATCGACGTGCAGGTCATGCGCCTGCGCAAGCTGATCGAGGTAGACCCTTCCCAGCCGGCGCACATCCAGACCGTGTGGGGCGTGGGTTATGTGTTTGTGCCGGAAGGCGGTGCGGCAAAAAGCGGCAAGGCGGGCAAGCCGTGAGGCTATTTCCATGAAGCTGTTTCCGCGCAGCCTGTTCGGCCGCAATGTGCTGCTGATCGTGGTGCTTATCGTGGTGGGCCAGCTGGCCAGCGCGCTGCTGGTGCGCCAGCTGATCATCAAGCCCCGACTGGCGCAGCTCTCGGTGGCGGTGGCGCGCAATGTCAGTTCCATCCGTGCCGGCCTGGCCGCCATGTCGCCCGCGCAGCGCGAGGCTTTTGTCGCGCAGTTCAACCGCCGCGCCATGCAGGGCATTGCCGATGACGACGAGGGTGACGGACGTGGCGAACGCCGGCTGCTGAGCCGGCTTGAGCGGCGCTTCGTCAATGAAGCCTCGCGCGGCATCGCGCTGGAAGGCGAGGGCTCCGAGATCATCTGGCGCCGCGAAGCCGGCGGCAGCCTGGCGGTGCGGCTGCGCCTGGACGGCGCCGACCATTGGGTCAACCTGCCCGGCGTGCTGCCGGCGCGTGAATTCACCGGCGCCTGGGTCGTGACATCGCTCGCCAGCGCCTTGCTGGCCTTGCTGGGCGCGCTGCTGATTCACCGCTACCTGAACCAGCCCCTGCGCCGCGTGATGGCTTCGGCGCACACGCTGGCGGGCGGCACCAGCCCGCAGCCGCTGCCCGAAGACGGCCCCACGGAAATCGCCGACCTGAGCCGCAGCTTTAACCAGATGGTGCGCAGCCTGGCCCAGGCCGACGACGAGCGAGCGCTAATGCTGGCCGGGGTGTCGCACGACCTGCGCACACCGCTGACCAAGCTGCGCCTGGGCATCGAGATCCTGCGCGACAAGGCCGAAAAAGCCGGTCAAGGCGACGATGAGCTGATGGCCCGAATGACACGCGGCGTGGAAGAAATGGACGCCATCATCAGCCAGTTCCTGGACTTTGCCCGCAGCACCGAAAGCGAAGCGCTGGCGCCGGTGGCGCTGGATGTGTTGGCGGCTGAGGTGGCGGCCGCCTCGGCCGGCCACGGCATGCCGGTGGCGCTGCAGGGCGGCAACCCGCCGCCGGTGCCCTTGCGCCCGCGTGCGATGCGCCGCGTGCTCACCAATCTGGTTGAAAACGCCTGGCGCCATGGCCTGCCGCCGGTCACGATGGCCACCGGTACGCAGGGCGATTCGGTCTGGATAGCGGTGACGGATCACGGCGCCGGCATTGACGCCGGGCAGGCCGAGGCCTTGAAG
>NZ_JBFUAZ010000494.1:0-3216 GCF_056406035.1 Polaromonas sp. P1_E1_2
GTTCAATACCCTGGTGGCCTCTGCCATCCCGCTGGCGCCGCACGCGCTGATCCGCAAAGTCTCGCGCCGTTATATCGCCGGTGACACCGTGGCCGATGCGATCAACCGCATCGTGGCGCTCAATATCGATGGTTTTTCCGCGACCGTCGACGTCCTGGGCGAAACCGTCAAATCCTTGTCTCAAGCCGACGACACGACGCGCGAATACCTCAAGGTGCTTGAAGCGATCGCGCGTGAGGGACTGCGCGCGAACATCTCGGTCAAACCGACAGCGCTCGGCCTGCTGCTCGACGCGGCCCATTGCGAGCGCAATCTGGAACGCCTGCTCGACGCAGCGAAGGCGCACTCAATTTTTGTGCGCATCGATATGGAGGACGCCAGCTGCACGCAGCGCGAGATCGACTTGTTGCTGCGCCTGAAAAAGCGTGGATATGCCAATGTCGGCCTGGTGCTGCAGGCCTACCTCAACCGCACCGATGACGATATTGGCCCGCTGCTCGGCGCGAGTGAAAACCTGCGCGTCTGCAAAGGCATCTATGTCGAGGCGCGCGAGCATCTCGTGGAGGGCGCCTGGCACGACCGGCGCGCGATCAACCCGCACTTCCTGCGCCAGATCGCGCGTTGCTTTGACAGCGGCACCTTTGTCGGCGTCGCGACGCATGACGAGGAACTTGTGGACCAGGTGATCACACTGGCGCGTAGCCGACGTGTGGCCAACTCGACGTTCGAGTTCCAGATGCTGCTCGGCGTGTGTGAAGGCCTGCGGGACCGGCTGTTGGCCGAGGGCTACGCGGTCCGCATCTATGTGCCTTGCGGCAAGGACTGGTACGGTTACAGCATGCGGCGCATCAAGGAAAATCCGCGCATCGCGGGTTATCTGGTGCGCGCCTTGTTGACTCGCTGAGCGCTTCAGCTCATGCCGTTGCGGCTGGCCAGTTCGACAAACAACGCCGACTGGTCCAGGTCCRTCAGGCCGTTTTCAACACCTTCGGCATAGAGCCGCTCAAAGAGTGCCGTGACCGGTGCTTCAAAGCCGATCTCCTGTGCGGTGGCCAGCGCATTGCGCATGTCCTTGAGCTGGATGTCCATGCGGGCGCGCGGCGCGAAGTCGCGCTCCAGCATGCGCTGGCCGTGCAGCTGCAGCACGCGGCTGTCGGCAAAGCCGCCGGTAATCGCTTCCTTGACTTTGGCCATGTCGGCCCCGCCGCGCGCGGTGAACAGCAGGGCCTCGGCCACCGCGCCTATGGTGATGCCCACAATCATCTGGTTGGCCAGCTTGGTGAGCTGGCCGCTGCCGTGCGGGCCCACGTGAACGGCGTGGCCAAAGTGCTTGAGCACAGGCAGGGCCCGCGCGAAGTCTTCCGCCTTGCCGCCGGCCATGATGGCCAGCGTGCCGCTTTGCGCGCCGCCCGGGCCGCCTGAAACCGGCGCATCCACATGGGCGATGCCCAATGCGCCCAGGCGAGCTGCATGGTCGCGCGCTTCGCGCGGCTGGATGGAGGCCATGTCCAGAAAGAGCGCGCCCTGTTTCGTCGCGGCGGCCACGCCCTGCGTGAACAGCACGTCTTCCACGACCGGGCCGCTTTCGAGCATGCTGATGACGATGTCGGCAGCGGCCACCGCGGCACTGGCTTGCGTATGTTGCGTGGCGCCTAGCGCCGCCAGCGGGCCGGCCTTGCCCGGCGTGCGGTTCCATGCCTGCAGCGTGTAGCCCGCTTCGCACAGACGCCTGGCCATGGGCAGGCCCATGATGCCCGTACCCAAAAATGCGATGCGGGGCAGGGGCGTGTCGCTGGTGATGGTCAATTCGTGTCCTCGGAATGGCTTTGAGTCATCATGAAGGAACCGGCGGGAAGAAGGCTGTCAGGCAGCTTTCTAGGCCGCTTTTTTCAGCGCCGGCGCAAACATGCTTTCCATCTCCTGGCGCACTTTCCAGGCGTGGGTCGATGTGTCCATCGCCACATCGGCCCAGCTCAGGCTCTGCCCCTTTTTGACTGCGCGCACGACCTTCACGTTATGCGCCAGGCCCAGGGGCAGCCCGCCCATCTTCATGGAAGTATCGGCCGGCAGCAGCTTGCCCCACACGGTATAGCCGCCTTCGCCGTCCAGCATGTCGCCGGGTTTCAGGTCACGTTTGGCAG
Organism: Polaromonas sp. P1_E1_2; assembly: GCF_056406035.1. Classification (NCBI taxonomy): domain Bacteria; kingdom Pseudomonadati; phylum Pseudomonadota; class Betaproteobacteria; order Burkholderiales; family Comamonadaceae; genus Polaromonas; species Polaromonas sp. P1_E1_2. The sequence continues at coordinate 2,142 of NZ_JBFUAZ010000494.1, forward strand.
TGGCCACCACATCGGCGTTCCAGCAGGTCGCCACACCGGTGGGTTCACCGCGCAACGCCACGCTGGCCACGGACACGCCGACTTCCAACCCGATCAGGTGCCAGCGTTTGTACAAGGTGAAGTAGCGCCCGCTCGGGTCGGTGTGGGCGTTGTATTCCTCAAAACAGTTCTTGATGTAGTCGGTCTCGGCTTCAACGGTGACCCAGACGCCCATGCGGATGTCGTAGGGAATCTTGCGGCCGTTGGCTTCCAGCGACGAGATAACTTCGACCATGCCCTTGCGTTCGAGAACGCCACCTTCACTGATGGGCCGTGTCACGTACGGAATGTCTTCCACGCTGGCCGGCGGGTAGAGCAGGCCGTTGCTGGGCACGGTCAGGCCCGTGGCGTTGGCCACGGCAGTCGATTCGATGGAAGGCTTGGATCCGTCGAGAAAGCTGTTGAACATCTTCGGGTTGAGCCCGCCGCGCGCGGCCTGCTCGGGCGTGAGGCCGTAGTTGCCCCACACCGTTTCGGGCGTGGATTCGCAAAAATGCGGCAACCACTTGTGGCCACGGCCCGCCGCCACCACCGGGAAGCCGCAGGTGCGCGCCCAGTCCACCAGGTCGCAAATGAGTGCCGGCTGGTCACCGAAGGCCAGCGAATACACCACGCCGGCCTCCGCCGCCTTGCGCGCCAGCAGCGGGCCGCAGAAAGCGTCGGCTTCCACCGTCACGTTGACCACATGCTTGCCGTGTTCAAAGGCTTTCAGGCAATGCTCTACCGCCGCAATCGGGTTGCCGGTGCATTCCACAATGATGTCGATCTGCGGATGTGTCACCACCGCCTGCCAGTCGTCGGTGACCCAGGTTGCTCCTGTTTTGATAGCTGCTTGCGCTGATTCAGATTGGGCTGCAGCCGAATTCCACCCTACACGGGCAAGGTTGGCGCGCGCCGCGTCGGGCGACAGGTCGGCAATCGCCACCAGGTGCACGCCCGGTGTCCGCGGCACTTGCGCCAGGTACATGGAGCCGAATTTGCCGGCGCCTATGAGGCCTATGCGCACCGGTTTGCCTTCGGCCGCGCGCTGCTGGAG
>NZ_JBFUAZ010000495.1:0-3209 GCF_056406035.1 Polaromonas sp. P1_E1_2
GCCACCCGCTGTTCAATGCCTATATCGCGGCCGTACTCCAACAGCGCGCCACGGCAGGCCAGGACCCGAAAGCGGCCGCCAAGCCTCTCAAGGCGGTAGCCTGACCATGAAACTCTGCGGATTCGACATTGGTCTGAACCAACCTTTTTTCCTCATCGCCGGCCCCTGCGTGGTGGAGTCCGAGCAGTTGCAAATGGACACTGCCGGCACGCTCAAGGAAATTACTTCCTCGCTGGGCATTCCCTTCATCTTCAAAAGCAGTTTCGACAAGGCCAATCGCACCAGCGAGACGGCCTTTCGTGGACTGGGCACGGAAAAAGGACTGGAGATTCTGGCCAAGGTCAAAAAGGAAATTCGCGTGCCGGTGCTGACCGACATCCATTCCGAAGACCAGATCGCCCAGGTCTCCAAAGTCGTCGATGTGCTGCAAACACCGGCCCTGCTGTGCCGCCAGACCGACTTCATCCACGCCGTCGCACTGTCCGGCCTGCCGGTCAATATCAAGAAGGGCCAATTCATGGCCCCGGGCGACATGAAGAACGTCATCACCAAGGCGCGCGCGGCCGTCAAGGCAGCCGGTCTGCCGGAAGACAACTTCATGGCCTGCGAACGCGGCGCCAGCTTTGGCTACAACAATCTGGTCAGCGACATGCGCAGCCTGGCCATCATGCGGGAGACCAACGCGCCGGTCGTGTTTGACGCGACCCACTCGGTGCAGCTGCCCGGCGGCCAGRGCACCAGCAGCGGCGGCGTACGCGAGATGGTGCCGGTGCTGGCGCGTGCCGCAGTGGCCGTCGGCGTCTCTGGCCTGTTCATGGAAACCCACCCGGACCCGGCCAAGGCCTTGTGCGACGGCCCCAATGCCGTACCGCTCAAGCACATGAAGGCGCTGCTGGAAACACTGCTCGAGCTGGATCGTGTCACCAAGAAAAACGGCTTCCTCGAAAACAACTTCAGCGCCTGAGCCAGCGATCCATCCCGCAAGCCTACACAAGCCATGACATTCGCCTACATCATTGTCGACATGAAGATCACCGACCCCGAGCAGTACAAGCAGTACATGGCGGCCGCGCCCGCCGCGGTTGCAGCCGCTGGGGGTGAATACCTGGTGCGCGGTGGTAAGTTTGAGGCGCTGGAAGGCACCTGGCAACCTGCACGCGTCGCCATGCTGCGCTTTCCCAGCTACGAGAAGGCCAAGGCCTTTTATGACGACGAAATGTACCGCGCCGCACGTGCCAAGCGTGCTGGCGCCACCGAGTTTTTCAATATGGTCCTGGTCGAAGGCGTTGCCGCCCCGGTCTGATCCCCTCTCTACAAAAAAAGGAACCTAATGAGCGCAATTGTTGATATCGTCGGCCGCGAAATTCTCGACAGCCGTGGCAACCCTACCGTTGAGTGCGACGTGCTGCTGGAGTCCGGCGTCATGGGCCGCGCCGCAGTGCCTTCGGGCGCGTCCACCGGTTCGCGTGAAGCCATTGAGCTGCGCGACGGCGACAAGTCGCGCTACCTCGGCAAGGGCGTGCTCAAGGCCGTCGAACACATCAACACCGAAATCTCCGAAGCCGTGCTGGGCCTGGACGCCAGCGAACAGGCCTTCCTGGACCGCACACTGATTGACCTGGACGGCACCGACAACAAATCGCGCCTGGGCGCCAACGCCACGCTGGCTGTCAGCATGGCCGTGGCACGCGCAGCGGCTGAAGAAGCCGGCCTGCCCCTGTATCGTTATTTCGGTGGCAGCGGCGCCATGCAAATGCCTGTTCCCATGATGAACGTGGTGAATGGTGGCGCGCATGCCAACAACAACCTGGACCTGCAGGAGCTGATGATCATTCCTGTCGGCGCGCCCAGCTTTCGCGAAGCCGTGCGTTACGGTGCTGAAGTGTTTCATGCCCTCAAGAAAATTCTGCACGACAAGGGCATGAGCGTGGCCGTCGGCGACGAAGGCGGCTTTGCCCCCAATGTGGCCAACCATGAAGCTGCGATCCAGATGATCCTGGAAGCCATCGACGCCGCCGGTTATGTGGCCGGTGAACAAATCGCCCTGGGCCTCGATTGCGCAGCATCGGAGTTTTACAAGGACGGCAAATACGTCCTGGGCGCGGAAGGCCTGAGCCTGGATGCCACCGAGTGGACCAACATCCTGGCCACCTGGGTCGACAAATACCCCATCATCAGCATCGAAGACGGCATGGCCGAAGGCGACTGGGACGGCTGGAAGACCCTGACCGAGCGTCTGGGCAAAAAGGTGCAGCTGGTCGGCGACGACCTGTTCGTCACCAACACCAAGATCCTCAAAGAAGGCATCGACAAGCAGATTGCCAACTCCATCCTGATCAAGATCAACCAGATCGGCACCCTGACCGAAACCTTTGCCGCCATCGAGATGGCCAAGCGCGCCGGCTACACCGCCGTCATCAGCCATCGCTCGGGCGAAACCGAAGACTCCACGATTGCCGACATCGCCGTGGGCACCAATGCCGGCCAGATCAAGACGGGCTCGCTCTCGCGCTCGGACCGCATGGCGAAATACAACCAGTTGCTGCGCATCGAAGAAGACCTGGGTGACATCGCCACCTACCCGGGCCGCGCGGCCTTCTATAACCTCCGGTAAATGGCCCCCACGCTCGTCGCTTCGCGTACTTCGCTGCCCCCCGGGGGGGTGCGTTTTTTCTTGGTGCGGCCCGGCGAAAAAACCCTGCCCTTTAATCATCACGCTCAAGCATAGGCATGGGAAACCGGCTCGTTCCCGCCATCCTGATTGCGCTCCTGGCCATATTCCACGCGCAACTCTGGATTGGCCGGGGCAGCATTCCCAGCGTGCGCGACATGCAGCACCGGCTGACCGAACAACTCGCCAAAAACACCCAGGCACAGGCCGCCAATGACCAGCTCGCTGCAGAAGTCCGGGACCTCAAGGAAGGCCTCGAAATGGTCGAAGAAAAAGCCCGGATCGAACTCGGCATGGTCAAGCCGAATGAAATCTTCGTGCAGGTGACCAAGTAAGCCCTGGCATCCATCCTGCGAAAGTGCCCGTGTTGAAAATTGCCGTTACCGGCGCTCCACTTACCGGAAAGAGACAGCTTGCCGCTGCGCTGGACAACGCCCTGAAAATCTCGGGGCACGAAGCCACCGTAGCCGTGACTGATGCCGCCCCCCTTCCTGCCGACCTCCCCAGCTTTGGGCTGACGCTGCTCATGGGACTGGAA
>NZ_JBFUAZ010000496.1:0-3201 GCF_056406035.1 Polaromonas sp. P1_E1_2
CGCCGACATCAGGTGCTCTACCGTATGCACTTTGGCGTTGCCGCTGGAAATGGTGGAAGCCAGCCGTGTGTCCGTCACGGCCTGCGCAGAGATGGCGATGTCCACCGGCTGCGGCAAATCCACACGGCGAAACACGATCCCGGTATCGGGCGCCGCCGGCCGCAAGGTCAGTTCCACCCGCTGGCCGCTGTGCAGGCCCACGCCCACGGCTCTGGTCAGGGATTTAAGGGTACGTTGCTGAAGCATATGGGTGATTTTAAGTGTTGCAGCCGATTGCCGCAGTTGGAGTGTTTGATGGCCACCATAGCCAAAGTGCTACAGGTTTTGCCTTGTTACAGGTGCTGCCTGAAGAATGCCGTCCAGTGCGGCACCGCGACGAAGCGATTCTTCCAGTAGCCCGTGTGGAAAACCTTGCTGACACATCGGGCCATCATGGCGTTGACGTCGTCGCCGGGCATGGTGATGCCGCTGTTAAGTTCGGTCACGCCCGATTCGTCAACCAGAACATCGCATTTGGCATAGTGCGGCCCAAAGACATTGCGTTGCCGTTTGTAAGGCGCGTCGAAACTGTGGCCCTCGCCTTCCAGTACCACGATCTTCGCGTTGCCGCCGCGCCCGTTCATCCAGCCCACGTGGCGTTCACAGTACCGGCTCGGGGTTTCGTCGTCCACTTCACCCGTGATGAAAAGAAATGGGGAATTCACGTAGGCGTCACGCCGGRCATTGCGGTAACCGCAGTAGCCATACAAACCCACCACCGCATCGACGGGTTTGAGGTTGAAGTCGTCGGCGTACAAGCGCCGCATGTTGCGCTCAATCAGTGCGTGGGCGAATTTCTGCTGCATCATGACTGCGGCACCGCCACCCTGCGACTCACCGATGCTGCCGACCTTCTCGAAACCGCGGCCGCGCAGCCAGCCGGCAGCTGCGAGGCTGTCAATGGCCATATTGAATTCGTTACCGCCTTTGCGCGATGCCGCCGGATAGTCGTTGTGCGTCACGTCGATGCCTCGAGGCTTCCAGTGATCGATCACCAGCGCTGCGAAACCCTCCTTCTGAAGGCTGTCCACATAGTCAAACATCCGGCTGTCGATGCCCTGAGATCCGTGCGAGATCAGCACAATCTTCGTCTGCCCGGGCTGGCTGAACAGGTAGCCCTGCGCATCGAGCTTGTTGCAGACAAAGGGAGTACCCGCACACACCATGCTGGGCCAACTCACTTTTTCGGCCGCCTCGGGCCTGGCGGTCTGGGCGGGCGCAGACTGCGCGGACAAAACAACCAGCGCGGCGCAAAACCCTCGTATATCCATGGCGACCTCTTTGTTCTGGAGACGCTCTGCGTTGCAAGGCCAAAAAAAAGGGCGGACTACCAGCCCGCCCCTTTCGCCCTGCTTTGCGGGAACCTTAGTCAGCCTGCTTGCGCAGGAAGGCCGGAATCTCGAAGTCGTCCATCCCGCCGGAGGCCAGGGCATCGACTTTTGCGGCCGCCTGGGTCCGGTTGGTACGCCACACGCTGGGCACCGACATGTTGCCGTAGTCGGGCTGGGCCGATCCCATGGCCGTCTGCGCCGCACCGGCGCCATTGGCCGTTGTGTTCAGCGTCGGGACGTTGAACGGCACGTTGTCAGTACCCGTGCGCAGCACCTGCAGCGGCGGCGCATGGCGGCGCACGCCCTGGCGGGACAAGCCCGTTGCGACCACGGTCACACGGATATCGTCGCCCAGTTCATCGTCGTAGGCCGTGCCGTAGATCACATGCGCATCGGGGGAGGCGTATGCGCGGATGGTGTTCATCGCCAGCTTGGATTCGCTCAGCTTGAGCGAGCCCTTTGCCGCGGTGATCAGCACCAGCACGCCTTTGGCGCCCGACAGGTCAATGCCTTCCAGAAGCGGGCAAGCTACAGCCTGTTCGGCGGCGATGCGCGCACGATCAGGACCGTTGGCCTTGGCCGTTCCCATCATGGCCTTGCCGGGTTCACCCATCACGGTGCGCACGTCTTCAAAGTCGACGTTGACGTGGCCGGGCACGTTGATGATTTCGGCAATGCCGCCCACGGCGTTTTTCAGCACGTCGTTGGCATGCGCAAAAGCCTCATCCTGCGTGACGTCGTCGCCCAGCACTTCGAGCAGCTTTTCATTGAGCACCACGATCAGTGAGTCAACGTTGGCTTCAAGTTCTGCCAGGCCGAGGTCGGCGTTGGTCATGCGGCGACCGCCTTCAAAATCAAACGGCTTGGTCACCACGCCGACGGTCAGGATGCCCATCTCCTTGGCCACGCGTGCGATCACGGGGGCGGCACCGGTACCGGTGCCGCCGCCCATGCCCGCGGTGATGAACAACATGTGCGCGCCGGCAATGGCGCTGCGGATGTCGTCCACAGCCAGCTCTGCCGCATCGCGCCCCTTGTCGGGCTTGCTGCCCGCACCCAGGCCGCTGGCACCCAGCTGGATGGTCTTGTGCGCACTGCCGCGGCTGAGTGCCTGCGCGTCGGTATTGGCGCAGATGAATTCGACGCCTTGCACGCCGCATTCGATCATGTGCCCAACGGCGTTGCCACCACCGCCGCCCACACCGATCACCTTGATCTGTGTGCCCTGGTTGAATTCTTCGATTTCAATCATTTCGATGCTCATTGGGAGCCTCCTAATCAATAAACTGCAGTTGCCAAAATTTTCAGAACGTTGTATTTATGTTTGACATGACCGGCTTACGCAGGGGGATCCGCCCCGCCTGAATGCATACAACGTGAGGGCCTGCCGATAAAAGTGGAATAGGTATTCATCAGAAATTCCCCACAAACCAGTCTTTGACCCGGCCGAATGCGTTGTGCACACTGCCTGCCTTTTGCGACACCTTGTAGCCCCGCATGCGCGCCAGCCGGGCTTCTTCGAGCAAGCCCATGACCGTGGCGGCCCGGGCCTGGGCCACCATGTCTGACAGCGCACTGTTGTAGCGCGGTATGCCCCGGCGAACCGGTTTGAGGAAGATGTCCTCCCCGAGTTCCACCATGCCGGGCATGACGGCACTGCCACCGGTAATGACGATGCCCGAAGACAACACCTCTTCGTAGCCCGACTCGCGGATCACCTGCTGGACCAGCGAAAAAATTTCCTCGATGCGCGGCTCGATCACGCCCGCCAGGGCCTGCTTGCTCAGCATGCGCGGTCCCCGGTCTCCCAGCCCCGGCACTTCCACCTGCG
>NZ_JBFUAZ010000497.1:0-3197 GCF_056406035.1 Polaromonas sp. P1_E1_2
CGTGGTGTCCGGGCTGCCTGAAAAATTCATCGTCTTTTGCGACGACCTGAGTTTTGAGGAAGGCGAGCCCGGCTACAAGGCGCTCAAGTCCATCCTCGATGGCTCTGTCGCAGCGGCTACGCCCAACGTGCTGATCTACGCGACCAGCAACCGGCGCCACCTGCTGCCCGAGTACATGACCGAAAACCTCACCTACACACACGGCGACGATGGCGAGGTGCATCCCGGTGAAGTGGTTGAAGAAAAGATTTCGCTGTCTGAGCGCTTCGGCTTGTGGGTCAGTTTTTACCCGTTCACCCAGGACGAATACCTGACCATCGTCGCGCAGTGGCTGTCGTCCTTCGGCGTGGGCCCCGATGCGATCGCGGCCGCGAGGCCCGCATCACTGGTCTGGGCGCTGGAGCGTGGCTCGCGCAGCGGCCGCGTGGCCTACCAGTTCGCCCGCGACTACGCCGGACGCGACAGYGCCAGCCGGCCCGTGGCGGCTGCGCCCATCGCGGCGTATGAGCGGCYGGGTGCGGCTGCTGCGGCTCCATCTGACCAAGCCCCAGACCACTCCACATGAGCGTGCTGGTCGCCGACGGCGAGCGCCCGCGCGAGGGCGGTGTGGACCGCAAGGTAGTCGACGTAGCCGTCGGCGTGCTGATACGGCCGGATGGCGATTTCCTTCTGACCTCACGCCCCCCAGGCAAGGTGTACGAAGGTTACTGGGAATTCCCTGGCGGCAAGCTCGAAGCCGGTGAAACCGTCGAGCAGGCCCTGCGACGCGAACTGCAGGAAGAAATCGGCGTCACCATAGGCGCCGCCCAGCCCTGGAAAGTCGAAATGGTCGACTACCCGCACGCCTTGGTCCGCCTCAATTTCTGCAAGGTCTTCGACTGGACCGGCGAGCTGCATATGCACGAAGGCCAGTCGTATGCCTGGCAAAACCTGCCGGTGACAGTGCAGCCGGTGCTGCCGGGCACGGTGCCTGTACTTGACTGGTTTGCTGCAGAAAAATAGAACACCCCCGTTCAGGCTCACTGCGTGTAGCCTGCTCCCCCCTTGCAGGGGGCGGCGCCTGCGGACTGGCAGAGCCAGTTCCGCGGCCCCTGCTGGCAAGGCAGCCGACCGCTATTAAATTTATAGCTGCTTGCGCTCGCCAGTATTGGTCTAGAGGCACTATTCATGGGTAAAAAGAGGCTCAAAAGCCCTTTTTGGGCGCCAAAACACCTTCAAAATCTGTTGTCTCGGCCGAAAAACAGCGTCAAAACCCGATTTTCAGGCATCAAATAGGGCCTCAGCCCAATATTGGCGTGCGCGAGTAGCTATTGAATTGATAGCGCCATGCTGTATCAAGCTGGGGCTGCGGAACTGGCTTTGCCAGGCCGCAGGCGCCGCCCCCTGCAAGGGGGGAGCAGGCTACACGCAGTGAGCCTGAACGGGGGTGTGCCTAATATTCCCAGGCTTTGCTGGCACCCATCACGGCATTGGGATAGGGCGACTTGCCCCGCGATCCGTTGTAGCGGCCCAGGCCCATGAAGAGGTCGCCGCGTTCGCGGTCCAGGTAGTGGCGCAGGATCACGCAGCCAAAGCGCAGGTTGGTCTGCATGTGAAAGAGCTTGGACGGATCCCCGTCGCCGATCACGCGTGTCCAGAAGGGCATGACCTGCATGTAGCCGCGCGCGCCGACGTTGCTCACGGCGAACTTGCGGAAGTTGCTCTCGACCTGGATCAGGCCCAGCACCAGCGTGGTGTCCAGTCCGGCGCGGCGGCTTTCGTACCAGACGGTCTGCAAAAACTCCTTGCGGATTTGCCACTCGGGTTTTTTCTTCTTCAGCCGCTCGCTCATGGCGCCCAGCCAGCGCAGGTAGGCGAGCCGGCTTTCGGTGTCCTTGAACTCGGGCACGGGCGGCGCCTGGTTGGCGATGGCAGAGCTCAGCGCRGTCCGCACCGAGTCGATCAGCGGCTCTTCCACCTGCGCACCGGCATGCGCCTGCTGCGCCAGCAGCAGCGGGCTGAGGGCGATGGGCAGGGCCTGCAGGCAGCTTCGCCTGGAAATCCCCTGTGCCCCGGCCTGGGCGGCAGCTTCGGATGCGGACAGGGTCAATGAGCGCACGGAAACCATTGGAGCGTCAAAGCGCCAGCTTTCCCTTGAGGAAATCAAAGGCGCCGGCAACGTCGATCTTGCTGGAAGCCGCATCGCGCCGGTGCTGGTATTCGAGCTGGCCGTCTTTCAGGCCGCGGTCGCCGATGGTGACGCGGTGCGGCACGCCAATCAGTTCCCAGTCGGCAAACATGGCGCCGGGCCGCTCGCCGCGGTCGTCCAGGATCACGTCCACGCCGGCAGCAAGCAGTTCGGCGTAAAGCTTGTTGGCGGCTGCTTCAACTTCGGGAAAGCGGTCAGGGCTGATGGGGCACAGCACCACGGTGAAGGGCGCAATCGCGTCGGGCCAGATGATGCCGCGTTCGTCGTGGTTCTGCTCAATGGCGGCGGCCGGCAGGCGCGTGATGCCGATGCCATAGCAACCCATTTCTAGGAACTGTGGCTTGCCGTTTTCGCCGAGGAAGGTGGCGTTCATGGCCTGGCTGTATTTGGTGCCGAGGTAGAACACGTGGCCGACCTCGATGCCGCGCTCGATCACCAGCGCGCCCTTGCCGTCGGGCGAAGGGTCGCCCGCGACCACGTTGCGGATGTCGGCCACCAGTTCGGGCTCGGGCAGGTCGCGGCCCCAGTTGACGCCGGTAACGTGGAAGTCCACTTCGTTGGCGCCGCACACCCAGTCGGCCATGGCCGCGACTTCGCGGTCAACCACCAGCTTGACGGGCTTCTTCAGGTTGAGCGGGCCGAGGTAGCCGGGCTTGCAGCCGAAATGGTCTTCAATCTCCGGCAGGGTGGCAAAGCGGAAGTCCGCCAGGCCCGGCACCTTGCCAACCTTGACCTCGTTCATGTCGTGGTCGCCGCGCAGCAGCAGCAGCCAGACCTGTGTCTTGACGATCTTGCCGGTCTCATCAACCTGGTCGGTGGCCAGTACCAGCGACTTGACGGTGGAAGCGAGCGGGATGCCCAGCAGCTCGGCCACGTCGGCGCAGGTGGCCTTGCCGGGCGTGGCGGTTTTGGTCAGCGCCTGGGAAGCGGCCTTGCGTGCGCCCTGGGGCGCCAGCGCTTCGGCTTTTTCCATGTTGGCGGCGTAGTCGCTGCCGGGGCAATACACGAT
>NZ_JBFUAZ010000498.1:0-3195 GCF_056406035.1 Polaromonas sp. P1_E1_2
ACGATATCCCGTTGAACGCGGGCTGCCTGAAGCCGCTCAAGGTCATCATCCCGCCGGGCTCCATGCTCAACCCGAACCCGCCGGCTTCGGTGGTGGCAGGTAATGTGGAAACGTCCACCTGCATCACCAATGCGCTTTACGGCGCGCTGGGTGTGATGGCAGCCGGCCAGTGCACGATGAACAACTTCRCGTTCGGCAATGCCCGCCACCAGTACTACGAAACCATTTCGGGTGGTTCGGGTGCCGGCGGAAAGCTGGATGATGCGGGCAAGCTGGTGTCGGGTTTTGACGGCACCTCTGTAGTTCAGGCACATATGACCAATTCGCGGCTGACCGACCCGGAGGTACTGGAATTCCGCTTCCCGGTGCGGCTGGAAAGCTACGAGATTCGCCAGGGCTCCGGCGGTGCAGGCCGCTGGCACGGCGGCAATGGCGGTGTGCGCCGTGTCCGCTTCCTGGAGGCCATGACGGCCAGCATCCTGTCGAACGGGCGCAAACACGGCGCCTTCGGCATGGCCGGAGGTCAAGCCGGGCAGGTCGGGCAAAACGTTGTGGTCCGGGCGCAAGGCCAGATCGAAACACTGGGCCATATCGGCCAGGCCGAGATGCAGCCTGGTGATATTTTTGAAATCCATACGCCGGGCGGCGGCGGCTTCGGAAAAGCTTGACGCAATGCAGACAGGCCGGTTGGTGCCGGCCTGAGTCGCAGCAAACGCAGACACGTCACCATTGGTTATTGAGCCAAAGCACTTGACAGGCTGCGTTTGATCTTCCTGGCCGGAGCCATTCACCAGTACCTCTTTCAGGTGAAAATCTAAGGGTGGAAAACGCGCCTGCTGATGTGCCCTGGCTTTGGGGCAATCAAGCAGGTGGTGGGCCGCAATTCCCGTCGGGTCTTTTTGGATGAAATCCGGCTCTGGCGCAATCCTGGCAAGCGCAAGCAGCTATCAATTCAGGAGCAAATATGACCGCTTCGTTTATCGACAACTACCGGCTTCTGGCTCAGTACAACCGCTGGATGAATGAACGGCTGTATGACGCCTGTGAAACCCTGACCGATGAGGAGCGCCAGCGGGCCCGTGGCGCTTTCTTCGGCTCGATCCATCACACGCTCGGCCATCTGGTTCTGGCCGACCAGGTCTGGCTCAGGCGCTTTGCGCAATGTGGGGCAGACAACGGCATCCGTTTTACATCGCTGAACTCTGAAGTTGTCGACATGCCGCAGGCCTACACGCTGGACATGGTGCTGTACGAAGACTGGGCCGGGCTGAAAGCCAAACGGCAGCAGCTCGACGGTGCCATCGAGCAGTGGGCTGCCGACATGCCTGAGGCTTACCCGGCCATGACCATGCGCTACGCCAACTCGAAAGGGGTGCAGCGCGAACACGTGGTCTGGAAGGCCCTCACGCATTTTTTCAATCACCAGACACACCACCGGGGGCAGGCCACGACACTGGTCACGCAGGCCGGCGCCGCGGTGGGCGTGACGGACCTGATTGCGCTGGTGTAGAGGCCTTTGAAGTGCTATGAAATAGATAGCTGCTTGCGCCCGACCCTAAAGGGTTGGAAGCCAAAATTAACATAAAAAAACCCGCTATGAGCGGGTTTTTTATGGGTGCGGGCCAATTACTTCTTGGCAGCGCTTGCGGCAGGCTTGGCCGCCTCAACCTTGACTTCGGTCTTGGTTTCTTTTTTGGTGTCTTTCTTGGCGTCTTTTTTGGACGTTACCGCCTCTTTGGCATCTTTGGCCGATTCCACCACGGCATCTTTGGTCGCGATAGCCGCGCCCTTGACTGCATCCTTTGTGGCGATGGCTGCGTCTTTGGCCTTTTCGGTGACTGGCTTGTCGGCCTTCTTGCTGGCTTTGGCATCCGCTTTGGCTTCGGCCTTGGTTTTTGCCTTCGCATCTGCGGCGGCCGGGCCGGTATAGGCGGCACCCCCAACGGTCAGCCCTGCGGCCGAGAACTCGGCTGCGCGTTTTTCTCCAACACCTTTGACGCGGGTGATGAAGTCATCCCAGTTTTTGAACTCGCTTTTTTTGCGCTCGGAGATGATCAGCTTGGAGGTGACGGGGCCGATGTGTTTGATGCCGTCGAGTTCGGCCTCAGTGGCTTTGTTGACGTCGACCGCAGCAAAGGCCGCAACGAGAGACATGGCGGCGAAAAACGCCAGTACTTTCTTGAACATGGAAATCTCCTCAATGATGGATGGGCGAGGTGCGTTATGCACCCTTGTGAATAAAGGTGCTGCTTTTATAACGGGCTGGTCTCAGGCAGCGTTGACCCGCCTGGCGTGATTTGGGCTTAGGGAAACCCTAGGCCTCAGCTGTTCTTGCCCAGCCACTGCATGTAGGCAGTTACACCCGCTTGCACATCGGCAAAAACATGGCCACATCCGGTGGCGCGCAGGGCGCCCAGGTCGGCCTGGGTGTAGCTTTGGTACTTGCCCACCAAGGCCGGCGGGAAGGTGATGTAGTCGATGAGTCCGYCACGCACTGCATCTTCCAGGCTCAGTGCGGCAGCATCCTGTCCTTTGCGCAAGGTGTTTACGACCGCGAGGGCGACGTCGTTGAAGGGCTGGGCCCTTCCGGTGCCGAGGTTGAAGATGCCGGATTGTTCGGGATGGTCAAAGAACCAGAGGTTCACGGCCACCACGTCGTCAATGAAGACGAAGTCGCGCATCTGGCCGCCGGCGCCGTAGCCGCCGTATTCACCAAACAGCTTGACCTTGCCTTCGGCCTGGAACTGGTTGAACTGGTGAAAAGCCACGCTGGCCATGCGGCCCTTGTGCTGTTCGTGGGGGCCGTAGACATTGAAGTAGCGAAAGCCCGCAACCTGGGTGGCTGCGCCTTCAAACCGGTTGCCGAGTTCACGCCGCAGGCGCTGGTCAAAGAGCAGCTTGGAGTAGCCATAGACGTTGAGTGGTCGTTCGAATTCGGGCGATTCCCTGAACGTGTCGGATCCGCCGTAGGTGGCGGCCGACGAGGCATACAGCAGGCGTGTTCCCTGGTCCTGGCAGGCATGGAACAACTCGCACGACAGCGTGTAGTTGTTGTCCATCATGTACTTGCCATCGGGCTCCATCGTGTCGCTGCAGGCGCCTTCGTGGAACACGGCCTCAACCTGGCCATAAGCGCCTTCGGCAAAGAGGTCATAGAAGTCGTCGGCATCCACGTAGTCGGCGATCTGCAGGCCG
>NZ_JBFUAZ010000499.1:0-3189 GCF_056406035.1 Polaromonas sp. P1_E1_2
GTCCAGAAGATCGGCGTTCTCGATCGGCAATCCGCCCAGGAAGGCCACCACAAAAATCGTCGAGGCGATTGCCGAAACAGCCGCATTGACGGCAATGCGCCGCAGGGACCGGATATAGGCAAATGCCGAACCGGCCAGCATCAGGCTGGCTGACCCGAAATAGCAGCCCCAAAACCCGATCGCGTATTTGTCCATGAACCCTAACCATACCCCGCCACCCCTCATTAAGCAAACCCTCAAATGAAGTACGCCGGCAAAAAGCACACCCTCGCCGACGCCGGCATTTGCATCCCTCAGGCCGGCGGTGTCTCCCTTACACTCACTGGACTTTTTCCGTTTACCGGGGAAACAGCGCCCAGGGGGACCGCTTGCCTCTTTCGCGCCGTCCCGGCTGCCCTTGACCCGCCACAACCGATCCCGAAAGCGCGCCCATGTCTGCCGTCTTCAATTTCACCTTTGTGCCCTGGTTCCGCTCGGTCGCACCCTACATACACACCCACCGCGGTAAGACGTTCGTCGTAGGCATTGCCGGCGAAGCGATTGCGGCCGGCAAGCTTCAGCACATCGCCCAAGACCTGGCACTGATCCAGAGCATGGGCGTGAAAATCGTGCTGGTGCACGGCTTTCGCCCACAGGTCAACGAGCAGCTCAAGGCCAAGGGGCACGCCGCAAAATATTCGCACGGCATGCGCATCACGGACGAAGTCGCGCTCGACTGTGCCCAGGAAGCCGCCGGCCAGCTGCGCTACGAGATTGAGGCCGCCTTCAGCCAGGGCCTGCCCAACACCCCCATGGCCGGCTCCACGGTACGGGTGATTTCGGGCAATTTCATCACCGCGCGGCCGGTCGGCATCCTCGACGGTGTGGACTTCAAGCACTCGGGCCTGGTGCGCAAGGTGGACACCGCCGCCATCGGCCGTGTGCTGGATTTCGGCGCCATGGTGCTGCTCTCGCCCTTCGGCTTCTCACCCACCGGCGAAGCCTTTAACCTGACCATGGAAGAAGTCGCCACTTCGGTGGCCATCGCCATGCAGGCCGACAAGCTGATTTTCCTGAGCGAAATTCCCGGCATACGAATCCACCACGACCAGCCTGAAAGCGAAGACAACCCCATCGACACCGAGCTGCCGCTGGCCGCTGCCGAAAAACTGCTGGCCACCCTGCCCAACGGCGAACGTCCCACCGACACCGCGTTTTACCTGCAGCACTGCGTCAAGGCCTGCAAGGCCGGCGTGGAACGCAGCCACATCCTGCCCTTCGCGGTAGACGGCGCGCTGCTCCTGGAAATCTATGTGCACGACGGCATCGGCACCATGGTGATCGACGAAAAACTCGAAGAGCTTCGCGAAGCCACGGAAGACGACGTGGGTGGCATCCTGCAGCTGATCGAGCCTTTTGAAAACGATGGCACGCTGGTCAAACGCAGTCGCACCGAAATCGAGCGCGACGCCGCCAACTACAGCATCATCGAGCACGACGGCGTGATCTTTGCCTGCGCGGCGCTGTACCCCTACCCCGAAGCCAAAACGGCTGAAATGGCGGCGCTCACCGTGTCGCCGCAAAGCCAGGGCCAGGGCGACGGCGAGAAAATCCTAAAGCGCATCGAGCAACGCGCCCGCGCGGCCGGCCTGCAAAGCATCTTTGTGCTGACCACCCGCACCATGCACTGGTTCATCAAGCGCGGTTTTGTGCAGGTAGACCCGGACTGGCTGCCCGAAGGCCGCAAGCGCAAATACAACTGGGACCGCAAGAGCCAGGTGCTGGTCAAGAAGTTGTCCTAGGGGCTTTCCCCTTGATCGGTTTTTCTTTAGCATCCGGTGACGCCCGTCCCATCTACACAGGAAACCCCAGCATGCTCCAGCTCCGCCCCAACTGCGAATGCTGCAACCGCGACCTGCCCGCCGAGTCGCCCGATGCCCGCATCTGCACCTTTGAATGCACATTTTGTGTTGACTGTGTCAACACAAAACTCAAAGGCGTCTGCCCCAACTGCGGCGGTGAATTCACCACGCGGCCGCGCCGCCCGGCCGACATGCTGGCCAAGTACCCGCCTTCGAAAGAGCGCGTTTTTAAACCTCAGGGTTGCGGAGCCGCAGCATGAACACCACCACCCTGCTGCTCTTTTCCATCGTGGCACTGGTGGCTATTGCCACGCCCGGCCCCACCGTCCTGCTGGCGCTGGCCAATGGTTCGCGCTACGGCGTGCGCCGCTCCGTGCCCGGCATGCTGGGTGCCGTGGTGTCCGACTTTGTACTGGTCGGCGCGGTCGCATTGGGTCTGGGTGCGCTGCTGGCGGCCTCCGAGTTCTGGTTCTCGGTGCTCAAGTGGGCAGGCGCGGTCTACCTGGCCTGGCTGGGCATTCGCCTGCTGCGCTCGCGCGGCGGATTTGAGATTCCCGCCGAAGGCAACGCCGGCACGCAACACGGCAGCCGCGCAATTTTCATGAAGTCCTTCCTGGTGGCCGTGACCAACCCCAAGGGTTACCTCTTTTGCTCGGCCCTGCTCCCGCAGTTCATTGACCCGGCTGCTGCCCAGGCACCGCAATACCTCGCCATTTCGCTGGTATTCGCCGGCATCGATTTTTCCGTCATGTTCAGCTATGCCTTCATAGGCGCACGCGCCATACGCCTGCTCAAGGCCTCGGCCACACGCTGGATAGACCGCGCCTGCGGCGGCGCGCTGCTGGCGCTGGCGGGCTCGCTGGCGTTCTACCGGCGCGCGAACAGCTAGGCGCGCCCGGGCTGCACGGCCCCGCTATGTGCGCTGGCGAACAGACTTTTCACAGCCTCCCTGCAAAACTCCCGGAGTCTTCCCAAAGACTTCACACTTCCCCGGCCAGGATCCTGGAAGCGCCGCCCATAGTCGGCGCTTCGCAGGGTCGTCGTTACTTTTACAGAAACATGGCCCATGTCACCTATTACCAGCCTGAGCGTTCTTGACGCCATTGCCAAAGCCGATGGCATAGAGGTCAAGCGCCAGGAAGCACTGCTCAAGACAGGTGCATTGCAGACGGCCATCCTGACGAGCGAAAATTTCTCGATCATCGCAACCGACGAAAAAGGCATCATCCAGCTCTTCAACGTCGGTGCCGAACGCATGCTGGGTTATATGGCGGCCGAGGTCGTCAACAAGATCAACCCCAGCGACATCCACGACCCCCAGGAAGTGATGGCCCGGGCACAGGCACTG